>CAZMFM010000006.1:60344-77613 GCA_964565565.1 uncultured Spirochaetaceae bacterium
GGGCTGAAGACTGTCGATCGGGCTGAAGACTCTCTTCTCAGGCTGACGGCTCCTGATGAGCTGAAGGCTCCACGCGACCCCGCTCGATCGAAGGAGACACGGTTGAAGAACGATGTGCGCATGCGCGGGTTTGCTGAGCGTGTCGACGTCGAGGTGGTCGATGCGTTCCTGGCTGACCACGTCGCCGCGCTTTCGGGGGAAGCTGTGCCACTGCTCGAGAGTGGGGGCCGCGTGCTAGCCGAATCGGTGGCTTCGAAGGTTGATGTACCCGGATTCGCCCGTTCCGCGATGGATGGCTACGCGCTTCGGGGCGAGGAGAGTTTCGGTGCCTCGGCCTATGACGCGATTCGTTTGAAGATCCTTGGGACGTCGCTTCCGGGCGCACCCTATTCGGGTGCCGTCGGGAAGGGTGAGGCCGTTCGAATCATGACCGGTGCGCCGCTGCCCGAAGGGGCGGATGCCGTCGTCAAAGCCGAGGTTTGCGAAGAGGCGGATGACGTCGTTTCGATCTCTGAGGCGATCGCTCCGAAGAAGAACGTCGGTGCGATCGGTGAGGACATCAAGCGCGGCGAGTCGATTCTTGTGGCCGGTCGTAGGCTCCGCCCACAAGATGTCGGCTTGCTCTCGTCGATCGGACGCTCCGTCGTCTCGTGTATTCGTCGTCCGCGTGTGCGACTCGTGATCACGGGGGACGAACTCTTGCCGGCAGGTCAGGTGCCGTCGGGTTCGCAGATCGTCGATAGTAATTCTGTCGTCTTGCGGGAATTGGTCGCGCGCGACGGCGGTTTGTCTCTGCCTTTTGAGATTCTTCCCGACCAACCCGAGCGGATTCGAGAGGCGATGGCGGACGATCGCGCGGACGTCGTGCTGGTCTCGGGTGGGACGTCGGTGGGGCAAGAGGACCATGCGCCGCGGCTGCTTTCCGAGTTGGGTCGGCTCGAGTTCCACGGGATATCGATGCGTCCCTCGAGTCCGACCGGGATCGGCCGGATCGGGGAACGGATGGTCTTTCTGCTGCCCGGAAATCCTGTGAGCTGTCTAGCGGCCTATGAATTCTTTGCGGGTCCGACGATTCGCGCGCTCGGGGGCCGGAGTCGGCGCTGGCCGCATCGACGCGCGCTCGTTCCCCTGGCGCGAAAAATCGTCTCGGAGATTGGGCGAACCGATTATGTAAGAGTCGCGATCGATCAGGGTCTTGCGACACCTTTGGCGACCTCCGGTGCATCGATTCTCTCGTCGACGGTGCGTGCGGCGGGGGCCGTCGTCGTCGCGCGGGAACTCGAAGGAATGCGAGAGGGCGAAGAGGCGCTTGTCCTTCTCTACGACGAGGAAGCGACGGACGATCAATCGATTCGGCCGGGCGTGCTTCAGGGCGGGCGGTCATGAAGCAGACGCAATTTCTCGACGTCGTCGATCGCGATGTCGCCGAGCGACGCTGGCGAGACGTCGTCGGGCGCGCGCCCCTTACGGCTGAGACAATTTTTCTGGCTGACGGTCTAGGCCGCGTACTGGCCGAAGATGTTCGTGCGACGGTCGACGTGCCGGGCTTCGATCGCTCGAATATGGATGGCTTCGCCGTGCGCGCCGCGGATACCTATGGCGCCTCGGAGGAGGAGCCCGTTCGGCTTCGCTTGAACGCCGAGATTCTCGCGACTGGGATTCATCCAAAAACCGAAGTGACAGAGGCAACGGCGACGACAATCGCGACCGGTGGCATGTTGCCGCGGGGGGCAGATGCGGTGGCCCCGATCGAAATCACGGACGCCGATCCCGAGGATCCGGATTTCATATTCGTTCGTGCAGCGCGGGTTCCCGGTGCCGCGGTGAGTTTCGCTGGCACGGACATGGGAAGCGGGGAGACCGTCGTTTTCGCGGGAACGCGACTGACCTCTCGCGAGACCGGGGTCCTGGCAGCGATCGGCCGCGCGCAAATTTCGGTCGTGCGACGACCGCGCGTTGCGGTTCTTTCGACTGGAGATGAAATCGTTCAGCCGGGAGAAGCCATGCGGCCCGGTCTCGTCTTTGACAGCAACGGTCAGATCCTATGCGATGCGGTGCGTGAACTCGGTGGCGAAGCGATTTTTCGCGGCGTGTTTCGCGATGATGTCGCCGCCTTGCGCGTGGCCGTCGCGGAGGCGCTCGAAGGTTCGGATGTCGTTCTTCTTTCCGGGGGCACCTCGAAGGGCGAAGGCGATCTCAACGCGATCGTGGTCGGAGAACTCGAGCCGGGCATCCTCGTTCATGGCGTCGCCCTCAAGCCAGGAAAACCAATCTGTCTTGCGGCGCAGGGGGAGAAGCCTGTTGTCATCCTGCCCGGGTTTCCAACCTCGGCGATCTTTACTTTCCATGAGTTCGTCGCGCCCCTGATCCGGGATCTTGCGGGCATTGCGGATGAGGCACGTGAAACGCGTCGCGCACGACTCGCCGTCAAGACCCAGAGCCAGCGGGGACGCCTCGAATATCTGCTCGTCGGACTCGTCGAGGGGGGCGATTCTGAAGGCGCCGATCGCGAAGCGGCGAAGGCCCCGCCTGTTTTGTCCGCCTACCCGATGGGAAAGGGAAGTGGCAGCGTCACGAGTTTCAGTCGCGCCGATGGTTTCGTTCGCATCGACCGAAACACCGAAATCGTCGAAGCGGGCACACCGGTTTCGGTCACCCTGATCGGCCAGGACGTGCCGGTGGCCGATCTGGTCGTGATCGGAAGTCATTGTGCGGGTCTCGATTTGATCGCCAGCGAACTTTCTCGACACGGTTTGCGAATCAAACTTTTAGCGGTGGGCAGTCATGGCGGACTGGCCGCGGCCGAGCGAGGTGAATGTGATCTTGCTCCGATCCATCTTCTCGACGTCGAAACGAATCGTTATAACGAGAGCTTCTTGACCCCTGGGTTGAGGCTCATCCGCGGCTACCGGCGAATGCAAGGTGTTGCAACGCGTCCTGAGGAAGAGCGCGAAATCGAAGCGCTACTCGACGATCCGTCGCTGCGGATGGTGAACCGAAACCGCGGAGCGGGAACGCGAATCCTGATCGACCGCCTGCTCGGAGAGCGCCGGCCGGCCGGCTATCCCTATGAGCCACGTTCCCACTACGCGGTTGCTGCGGCCATTTCGCAGGGACGCGCGGATTGGGGCGTGACGATCGAAACGATCGCGAAGGAAGCCGGGCTGCGATTCCAGCCGATCCAGGACGAGCACTACGATTTCGTGGTTCCGGAATCACGTTGGGATCGTCCGGCGTTGACCCTTCTTCGCGATCTGCTCGACGAGCCGCATTCGAATCTCCGCCAGAGCCTCGAACAGCACGGTTTCTCGAGCGACTGAGTTTCGCCGCGAGGCCATGATCTGGGTTCCGGGGTTTTCCCGATCCGCGCGCCCAGCGAATCCCCGATCCGCAACACCTTCCCGAATGCCGATAAATCTGAAGGAACCGATGTACTTTTGCGGACGGTGTTGAGCGATCAATGGGCAAGACCAGACTTCAAGACGTCTTGATGGACGCCCTCGCCATCGGGCGCGAGCGCGGGCTCGCCGAAGAACTTTCCATTGGTCTGCCCCAACAGTCCCGAGCGCAGGCCCCCGGCGACCTTCCCGAATTGCAGCGTGTGATTGCCGAACTCGGATCCGATTGGGTGTTCATGGTTCAATTGAACGCAGACGGGACGCCCGCACAGCAGTGGTTTGGTGGCGCGGCCGCCGCGGCCGGTCTTGACCTTCAGACAGCCAAGCTCGTGGCTGGCGAAGAGGGCGCAGCCACGGAACATTTTCTATGCGCGCTTCGCACCGGATCGGACCGAAGCGAATACCCACTCAACTTTTCTGACGGCGGAATTCGTTGGGTCGAAAGCGCGCTTTGTTCGATCTGGGGAGAGCGACCCGAGGATCCGCTCACGATCTACGGAACGATGCGCGATATCACCGGCCATCGGGCAACTGAAGAGGCGCTTCGCACGAGTGAGAGCCTCTATCGCGCATTGGTCGAGCAAGCGTCCGACGGAATTCTAGTCTTCGAAGATTCAGGCCAGATCATTGCGAGCAATTCGGCGGCTCATGAGCTCTTTGGCCTCGACCAACGCGAACTGCATCAGTGCAAGTTCGAATCCCTTTTCCATCCAGACGACATCGACCGGGATCCATTGTCCGTGGCGAATCTTGCCTCGGGAATCACGCTTCGTTCTGTCCGGCGTCTGCGTCGACAGGGCGACGACGAGTTCTTCTGGGCCGAACTTTCTGCCAGAAGGTTGGTGGACGGTCGTATTCAGGCGACAGCAAGGGATATCACCTCGCGAATGGAGGCGGAACGGCGGATCCGAAACCTGGCCTATTTCGATTCGCTAACGGGGCTTCCGAATCGAGAACTCTTTCGGGAGCAGATCGAACAAGCGCTGGAGCGTTGCCGCAGGAGTGACAAACAACTCGCGCTGCTCTTTCTCGACATCGATCGCTTCAAGCAGGTCAACGATTCGCTCGGCCATTCGAGTGGCGACCTCCTGCTTCAGCAAGTCGCCGATCGTTTGCGCACTGTGGTTCGTGGTTCTGACTCGATCTCGCTTCGACTCGAGGACGATGCGGCGCCCGGGGAGAAGTCGAGGACCGTATCGAGACTGGGCGGCGATGAATTCACGATCCTGATCCAGGATCTCGAGCATTCCCAGGACGCAGCACGGGTTGCGCGCCGCGTTCTCCATTCCCTGTCGGGTGTCTACACCGTTTCGGAGCAAGAGGTCTTCGTCGGCAGTAGTATTGGTATCGCAGTCTGGCCCGAAGATGGTGCGGACAGCGAGGTCCTGCTTCAGTCCGCTGATACCGCCATGTACCATGCGAAGAAGCGCGGTGGGAACACCTATCAATTCTTTAATTCGTCGATGAATGCCGTTTCGGCACGTCGCTTGAGGGTCGAGACCGGCCTGCGTCGTGCGCTCGAACGGAACGAGTTCAAGCTGGTCTATCAACCGATTCGGGATGTCGCGACTGGGCGACTCTCTGCGGCGGAAGCGCTGCTTCGTTGGGTCGATTCAGACGGTGAATCGATTGGCCCCGATGAGTTTATTCCGATCGCGGAAGAGACCGGGCTGATCGTCGAGATCGGTGCATGGATTCTTCGAACGGCTTGTCTGCAGGCTCGCGATTGGAAGGCAGCGGGATACAAACCATTTCGGATGTCGGTCAATGTCGCGGTTGGCCAGTTGAGCGATCTCGGGATCGTCGAGGGTGTCGACCAGGTTCTCTTCGAATCGAAACTCAGTCCCTGTGAACTCGAACTCGAGATCACGGAGAGTTCGATTCTCGACGACAACCCGAATATCATCGCGGCGATCAGTCGCTTGACGGACATGGGGATCGGCTTTGCGCTCGACGATTTTGGGACCGGGTACTCCTCCCTTTCGGCGCTCCAGCGATTTCCAATCGAGCGGTTGAAAATCGATCGTTCTTTCGTTTCCGGTGTCGACAAGAATGACAACGATCAAGCGTTGGCTTCCGCGATCGTCGCTCTCGCCAAGCGTCTCGACCTTCGGGTGGTGGCCGAAGGTGTCGAAACGGAAGCGCAAGCGCGTTTCCTGGTAGAGCTCGGTTGCGACGAATTTCAGGGCTATCTGTTCAGCCGTCCGCTGCCGCCGGACGAGTTCGAAGCCTTTCTCGAACTCGAAGCCAAATTCGAGGCCGGGAAAAGCACTGACGGTCAAGACGCAAGCGATCAAGGCGCCGGCGGCCACAATGCCGGTGGCAAGGACGCCAACGATCGGGACTCCGCCTGAGGCGAACGGTGGGCCTTCTCACCCCCGTCGGTTCGTTGTGTTGCCGTGAGTTTGCCCGCGTCGACAGCGCGCGGTAGATTTTGTCGACATCAATGGACTCTCCCCTCCCGTCTACCCCCTCTAGTCGATTCCTTGTTCAAGCGATTCAGGCGCCCCGCGTCGCGATCCCGCTCGCCCTTTCGCCGAAACGATTCGATCCTCTTTCGATCAGCCGTCCAGTTTCCAATGTGGAGGTGCGTTGATGCCGGTGCTTGGTGCGATCCTGATCATCATCGCTTGTCTGGCCGCCTCCGCGTTCTTCTCCGGGAGCGAGACAGCGCTCTTTCGTTTGCGCTCACACGATCTCGATGGCGATGACAAGGAAGCTGTTGGTCCGGCGGATGCAGCCGTTCGTGATCTGACTTCTTCTTCGTCGCGGTTGCTGGTGACGATTTTGCTCGGCAATAACGTCGTCAACATCCTCGGTGCCTCTGTCGCCTCGGGGCTCGCGATTCACTTTCTGGGTGTCGAGGCCGGCATCCCGGTTGCGACCATCGTGATGACGATTCTGGTTTTGGTTTTCTGTGAAATCCTGCCCAAGGCCGTGGCGGCTCGTCATCCGCGTGGCGTGTCGCGAATGGTCGGGCTTCCCCTTTACCTATTCCATCAGATGTTGCGGCCGATTCATGGTCTTTTCGATCGCGTGATCGAGCCGCTGGTCAGGCGAGTGACCGGGGGAGTCGACAGCAACAGCTCTCTTGGATCCGAGGAAGTCTTGAGGCTTGCGCGCGAGGCGTTGCAAGATGTCGACGATGCCGGTTCGCCGCTGGCCATCATGGGCGCGACCTCGAACGCGGCGGAGATGGATGTTTCCGAGATCATGGTGCCGAGGACGGAGATCGAGGCCTACCCCACGGATACATCGGTTTCTGATTTGATCGAGAAGATGCTCGAGGGGCGATATACGCGGGTGCCGATCTACGAGGACACGATCGATCATGTCCTGGGCGTCATCCATATGAAGGATCTGATCAAGCTCGCCCGCGCGGACGGCAAGGAACTCTTCGGGATCCTCAAGCCCGTGCTTCGGGTTCCCGAACGAAAACCGATTCTGCGTTTGTTGACCGAGATGCAGCGCGCGTTTTGTCATGTCGCCCTCGTGAAAGACGAATTCGGCGTGACCCAGGGCCTGGTGACCCAGGAAGACATCCTTGAAGAGATCGTCGGAGAGATTCGCGACGAGTTCGACTCCGAAGAACTATTGATGATCCGGAAGCTTCGCGATCAGAGTTATGAAGTGCTCGGCCGAATCAAGGTGCTCGATTTCAACCGCGAGACAGGCTGGCAAGTCCCGGCCGAAAAGGGCGACACGATCGGCGGATTGATCTTCAACACCCTCGAAAGAGCGCCGCGAAATGGAGAGTGGGTGGATCTGCCAGGCTATCGACTCGAATGTACGGATGTTTCGGGGAGTCGGATCACACGCGTACGAATCGTCGAAGCCCCGCTCAAGAAGCACGCTTCGGAGTAGAGCGCAGGTAATCCCCGGCGTCGCTCAGCGAACTCGCCGCAGGGCCTGACTCTTGATGATCAGGTAGACCTCGGACCCCGCCGTCAGGTCGAGGTCCTCAACCGCTCCACTCGTCAATTTCGCGATCACCGGCTCTCTTCCAACTTCGACATGGACGAGAAGATCGTCCGCCTGGACATCGATCCCGGTCACACGACCCGGGCACACGTTCCGCGCCGAAATGCGACTCGGCGGGTCGAGGGAAACGAGGATGTCTTCCGCGCGGATGCCGATCGTGAGTTCTTCTCCGTCGTCGAGGGGCCATGGGGTTTCGAGTTCGAGCCCCTGCGCCGTTCGTACCCTCTTCGACTTACCCGCTTTCGATTCGGCGACGCAATGGACCTCGAGAATGTTCTCGACGCCGACCTGCGTGGACAGGGAATGGACAGCCTGGCTCCAGAGCGTTTCACGTACGGGACCTTGCGCGACTAGCCTTCCCCGTTCGAGGACGGCGATCTCGTCGCCTAATAGAATCGCCTCGTCGGGATCGTGCGTGATGTAGACCAGGGGCAAATCGAATTCGTCTCGAATACGCAAGAGATAGGGAAGGATGCGCGCCCGGAGTCCGACATCGAGGGAGGCCATGGGTTCGTCGAGCAAGAGTGCGCGAGGTTGGATCGCGATCGCGCGGGCAAGGGCCACCCGCTGTCGTTCTCCCCCCGAAAGACCCTGGACGCGTCGGTCGAGCAATGATCTCAATTCGAGCACGTCGATCGCGCGATCGATCCAAGGTCGCTCGCCCTCTCCGCGAACACCGAAGCGGATGTTGGCCAGAACGCGCCGATCCGGGAAGAGCGTGGGCGATTGTGGCACCCAACCGAGTTGGCGCTCGTGGGTCGGTCGATTGAGAAGTCCTTCGAAGTCCTCCAGCCAGAACCCGTCGAGGCGAGACCGGGTCTTCGCCGCGGGCTCGAGACCCAATAGGATCCGCAGCAAGGTCGTCTTGCCCGAACCACTCGCGCCAAAGAGAACCAGGGATCGGGATCGCCATTCGAGGCGCAAGTCGATGCGGAAATCATCCCGATCGAATTCGACCTGTAGTAGTGAGCCTTCTTCCATGCCTAGTCGCGACCCGGCCGAAGCCAGCGCTCCGCGGCGATCATGCTGATCAGCGCGAGGGCGAAGGAAAGCCCAACCAAGATGGCGGCCCCCCGGTCGTCGCCTAGTTGAATCCGCGACCAGATGCCCAGGGAGAGGGTTTCGGTTCGACCGGGAATGATGCCTGCGATCACCGCCGTTGCACCGAACTCCCCAAGCGCCCGAGCGAAACAAAGCAGCGACCCATAGAGCAGGCCGCGTCGTGCAAGTGGCAAGCTGACCCGAAGGAAGGTCGCCAGTGGAGAAGAGCCAAGTGTTCGGGCGACTTCTTCATAGCGGGGATCGATTTCCGCGAAACTCTGCTCTGCGCTTCGTGCCAGAAGCGGAAATCCGACGACGGCAGCCGCGACGACGGCGGCGCTCGGCGTGAAGATCAATCGGAGCCCCAGCCACTGCCAGAGCGGTGCGAAGGGACTCGACGTTCCGAAAAACCAGAGCAACCCGAGTCCGACCGCGACCGGGGGCATGACCATGGGTAGAGAGACGAACGCACGAACCAGGCTGGGGAAGGGAATGGCCCGGCGCGCGAGGCCATAGCCGATGGCGATGGCGAATGGCAGGCAAAGCAAGGTCGACGCGACGGCGACGCGTAGCGTAAGCCCGAGGATACCGAGCACTGCATCAGTCATAGGCGAGCGCCGATCGACTCCGGAACCAAGAATCCCGCTCTGGCCAATTCGCGTTGGAGAAAACGCTGACCCCAGGCGGCAATGGTTGCGTCGATTCCCGGGCATTCGGGTGCGCTCGTTGCCCGTGCGACGACATAACGAATGGGCGGATACTCGGAAGGGTCGATCGCGGCCAACTCGAAGGATCGTTTCGCCAACCGCAAGTCGCTTCGGTAGATGATCGCCAGATCGACGAGCCCGGAATCGATGGCCGCCAGAGTCGCCCGCGCGTGCTCGGTCGCAACGATCTTGCCAGCTAGCCGTTCTAGCAGGCCCCGCGAAGAGAGCCAGGCTCGTGCATAACGTCCGAGGGGCACCGCGACCGAGGGAACGGCGAGGGTTTCCAGGGCTTCCGACTCGAGGGCCGAAATGCCGGCGTCACGATTCGGCCAATCCCGGGCCGCCACGAGCGAAAGCTGTCCGTGAGCGAATTCGAGTCTTGAATCATCGACCAGGATCTCACGCGCCACGAGGTCGTCGACGATCGCGGCGTCGGCTGAGACGAGGACATCGATTGGTGCGCCCTGTGCGAGTTGGCGGGCATGCGCGCTCGAGGCGCCGAAAATGAGTTCTACATCGATCGAGGGTCGCTGCAAAAGGAGATGCGCCCGAAGGGAAATCGACAACTCGCGCAGACTGGAGGCGACTGCCATCCGGACGGGCCGCTCGACGCATTCGGTCGGGTTTCCGAAGGCGTCACGGGGTTCGTCGTGTTGTTCGTCACGGCAGGCCAGACCGATCAGCGACACGGCGCAAGCGAGGGCGAGCACGCGCTGAAGGATCATTGAGCGCGACATCGCGACATGGCGAATGGCCCTTTGTGCATGGCTCCGAGACTAGCGCGATTTGGAATGGACTGGCTTGTGGTCCCGCGAAGTCATACGATCCAGCCCCGCTTTTCGAGCGCCCTGCTAGAGCAGGCTACGGATCGAGACACCCGCTTTGGAGAGATTGAATCAATTGTCCCAGGAATCGACGGAAGAAATCAGAACGCTTCGCATCACCGGGCTGGCATCCGGTGGTGAAGGTGTTGGTCGATTGGAAGATGGACGAGTGGTCTTCGTGGAAGAGGGTGTGCCCGGGGACCTGGTCGAGCTGACCGACTGGACCACGCGCAAGAAGGTGGCACGCGCGCGCATCGGTCGGCTGGTCGAAGCCAGCCCTGATCGTGTGGACCCGCGATGTGCGCATTTCGGTCGTTGCGGCGGATGTCAGTGGCAACATATTCGGTATGAGGCGCAATTGGGCGCGAAGCACACGATGGTCCGCAACGCCCTGGAACGGATCGGTGGGTTTCACTTTGCCGACCAGGCTGTGTCCGAAACTGTGCCCAGAACAAGCACCGCGATGGACCCTGCGCTCGATTCGAAACGATCCGACGATCCGAACCACGAACTCGTTCTGGAGATGCGGGGCTCTCCCGATCCCTATGGCTATCGGGCTCGCGCGCGGCTGGTCGAAGCGAACGGTGGGTTTGGCTATCGGGTTCGCGGCTCACGTGAGGTCGAGGGGATCGAGCACTGTCCGGTGCTCATGGACCGCGCACAGGACGCGCTTGCGAAACTCAGACAAGGTGCGATGTCAGGGTCGATATCAGGCACTACGCCGCCGGGTACTACGTCAGGTACTAGGTCAGGTACTACGCCGAGTACTACGCCGAGTACTACGTCAGGTACTACGCCAGGCGAGGAAGCCAGCAAAGAACAACAACCCACGGGTTCAGAGTCGTCGTCTACACGAAAGACGCCACGGGCTCGGGAATGGATCGTCTCCGCGGGAAGCTCGGGTCCCGCGATCATTCAGAGAGTTCGAGGCAAGCGGGAAGCGCGGGCCATTTCGGAGTTCGTCACGATCGATGTGCTCGGAGAGAAGCTTCGAGCCAGTTCGACCAGCTTCATGCAGGGGAACGCGCTGCTCTGGGATTCTCTGGCGGAGGAAGTCTGTCGCCAATGTTTCGCGGAAAGCGAAAAGACCGCGGCCCCCAAATCGTCCGACAACCAGGCCGTTTCGAAAAAACGTTTCGTTGAACTCTACGCGGGTATTGGATTCTTGACCCTTCCGATCGCGCGGCGGGGTTTCGAGGGCGTTGCAATCGAAAGCGATCGATCCGCGCTCTCGGATCTCGCCTTCAACCTCGAGCGGGCTGGGCTCACGAAGACCGTCGAGATCGTCCGCGGACGGGTCGAGTCCCGCCGGGATCTCAAAAAGCGCCTCTCGAAAGCCGATCTGCTCATTGTCGACCCGCCTCGCGTGGGTTTGGAATCAACCGTTCGTCAGGCGATTGCCGCCGATGGGCCCTCTCGAGTGGTGTACGTCTCATGCGACCCCGCCACATTGGCGAGAGATCTGCGGGTCCTGGCGGCCGGGGGCTATCGCCTCTCCGCGGTCTGCGCGATGGATCTCTTCCCGCAGACGGCGCATGTCGAAGTCGTCGCGCGTCTCGACCGCTAGGCGTCGCTAGCAAAACCGCTGGCCGAAGCAGGTGTGTGCGTCAGGGACGAAGGCGGCGTGGGCGGCGTGGGCGACGTTAGGGTTCGATCAACCCATGACGCAGCGCATAGCGAACGAGTTCCGTCGCTTTCCGGACATTGAGTTTGCGCATCAGGCTCGTTCGGTGTGCTTCGACGGTTTTCGTGCTGATCGAGAGTTCGACGGCGACTTCTTTGGCCGAGAGTCCGTCCGCGATCAGATGAAGGACCTCTCTTTCACGGCCTGAGAGGAGCGAGAAGGGATCGTCTGACTTTGTCCGCGGGGCGCGAAGCTGCTCCACGATTTCTTTCGCAACCGCCGGGCTGAAATAACTGCCGCCGTTCATGACTTCGCGGACCGCGGTTACAATTTCAGTCGCGGGTCCATTCTTCAGCACATAACCATCGACGCCCAGAGAGACGGCGCTCTGGATGAAGGGCGGATCACTGTGGACGGAGAGTAGAACGACCTTCGTTTTCTTGTGTTCCGAACGAATTTTCTCGAGCGTCTCGAGTCCACCGAGATTGGGCATCGTAATATCGAGCACAACGACGTCGGGCTGCGAGCTGGCAACCTGACTCAAGACTTCCCGCCCATCCGCGGCTTCGGCACAGACCTTGAAGTCGGGCTCTGCCTCGAGCAATCGACGCAAGCCTTCTCGGACGATTCCATGATCGTCTGCAACTACGATGGAGATCATATAGCCAGAGTACATGTCGCCTCGATCCTATTCAATCGAAACCTGGCTTCTTGTCTGTCGGGCCGGTTCGATATCTCGAGCGCCGTGCTTGACCGTTTCGCCGGTTGTCCTCAAACCGCCGCCCCGCCGCGATCTCAGCAATAGGGTGACAGTCGTTCTGGGGAAGAGTACTTTCCCGCTCGTGTTGGCCAAAGGTCCGAAACGACGCAAGGCTCGCTCCGGGTCCAGGTCCGGCGAAAAGGCCGGTGACAAAACTGGCAGAGCGACTGGCAGAGCGACCGGCAAAGAGTCCGGCGCGACCGCCCAAAACACCACCCGAAACAGGAAACGAGAGAAGCCTCGATCGTTCCGTCGCCAGCAATTGTCGAGTTCCCGCGATGGTCAATTCGTCCTCTATGTCGAGGGCGCACGCGATCGCGAAATTCTTGGCTGTTGGGCACGGCGAATCGATTCGTCACTCACGCGCTGCATCGAGCAGAACACGGTCATCCTCGGCGGACGTCGCCCCGCCCGCGCGGTCGAAGATTTCCAGAAACGCGGCGGGTTGGCAGCCGGATATTCGGGGCTGATCGTGCTCGACCGAGATGATCACCCGCGCGTCGATTCCGAACCCGTTTTCCGGGATTTGTTTTCAAAGGATGAATCGCCGGCGTTAGGCGAGGTGATCGTGCGCCCTGAACGAAAGGGCACGGTCACCAGCGAAGCGGGACTCGAATTATTCGTCTGGAGCCTGCGACATATCGAAAGCTATCTGCTCGTCCCCGAAGCGATTCGACGCATGCTCGGACTCGAGGCAGATGATCGACGGATCGAGCGTTCGATCGGGGCAACACCTTCGGATCCATCGCCGGGTGCGACGCACGAGACATCCTTGCATGCGAAGCGAATTCTGGGATCGGGCGGGTCATTGTCCGAGGCGCTCGGTACCGAATTGCGGGCGGGAGAGATCGCGCGTGCGATGCGACCGGAAGAATTTCATGGCGATGTGCGGATGCTTTTCGACCGGATTGGGATGCTCTCGGGCCTGACCGTGAGAGCACCCGAGGTCGTGATCCGGTCCTAGTGGGCCTTGCTTGCGGGGATCAGGCGGCCAGGGATCGACTAGGGATCCAGGGCGTCACGTAGGATCGGATGGCCAACGGCCTCTGAATCGATCGGATTCTTTCGCAGGTCGCTCAGCAGTGTCAGTGCGCGCTTGAAGAAGACGACGCCGATCAAGACATGCATGCCCAGAAAGATCACGTTCGTCCACAAAGCAAAAGCGTAGAGCGTTGGCTCATCGCCGTAGCCGTGAAAGAGGTTGGCCCACAGGATTTCGCGTGGTCCGAAATTTCCGAACGACGGCAGCAACATCATCAAATAGAGCACGGGAATTCCCGCGGCCAGGGCGATCCAATCGATCGGATTCCCGAAGGCGCGGGTGGCGGCACCCTGGATGATGATGTCGGCGACCGCGAAGGCGGCGAAGACCCAGAAATAGGGAAGCAGATCGCGCATTTTGACGCGGTCGCCGAGCCAATCGAGGCGCAGCAGGGTGTAGAGACGGTCAACGGCGCCCAGGCGTCGGGCGATGACGAAAGCCGCGACCAGGGACCATCCGAAGCCGACCGCTGCCGCCATGGCGGAGAATTGAACGAGCTCACGGGGAACGAAAGCCAGGGCTAGCGAGCCCTGCAAGAGAAGGACGACGAAGTGGGCCACGAAGGGAAGGGTCGTCACGGCGATGACCGACTGAAGCGGCACGCGGCAGAGCCGCCAGACGCCGAGAAAGAAGGCCGCATCGGAGACCGAGTTATTCAGCGCTCGGGCGAGCTCGGCGCCGCCCTTTACGGCGATGATCTGCCGACGCGGAACCGGCGCGAGATAGCGCCGGATCATCGACGCCTGAACGAGACACCAGACAAGAAAGAAGACGATCTTGTCGAGCACGGTAATGGCGATGTAGAGCGGCATATTCGCCCGCTCCGTCGCCTCCGGGATCGACTGCCAATCGATGGCATAGCCAAAGACATAGATCAGCGCGCCACCGGAGATCAGTAGCGGCAAGACATGCCGGATGAGGTTCGTTTTGAAGCGTGTCACGAACACCGAGCATAGCCGCTCCGATTCGTGGAAACTGAAACCCGCGGGCAGAAACTCGACTCCTTTGCACGAAGTCGTCTTGGCCAAGGGGAATGGGTCGTTCTACTCTTCTTCTCTTGATCGAATCGCCGCCTTCGCCCGCGCCGGCAAAGCAAAGTGCGCAATGTCGGCGCGGCGCATGGACATGGAGAGAACTCGAATGAATCTCGGCTTTCGCATGCACGCCGAACGGACACCGAACCCGAACAGCATCAAATGGGTTTTGGGACAGGCTGTAGCTGAGGATTCCCATTCGGCATCCTTCGCAAAGGATGTGACGCCCGAAATCTCACCCCTGGCGGCGACGATTCTCGAACAGGATGGCGTCCTCGGCGTCTACCTCGGACAGAATTTCATCACCGTCACGAAGGCCGACGAGATGGAATGGACAGATCTCGCCGCACCGATCGTCGCTGCCATCAAGGCCTGGGTCGCCAGCGGCGAGTCGGCGCTCGGCCCGGCCTACATCCGGCCCGAGAAGGCCGACGACGATGAGGTCACCACGAAGATTCGCGTGATCCTCGAGCGAGATGTCCGGCCCTATGTCGAGGCGGATGGCGGCGAGATCGTCTTTGCCGGCTATCACGACGGGGTCGTCGAAGTCATTCTGCAAGGCGCGTGCGCCGGCTGCCCGAGTTCCTCGATCACCCTCAAGATGGGCATCGAGGCACGGCTGAAAGAAGAGATCCCAGAGGTGCGATCTGTCATTGCGCTCTGACCCGCCGTCCAGGATTCATTCAAAGCCACGCTGGCGTTTCCTGGGCCGCTATTTCCTTCACGGGCGAAACCGCCGCCGCCGATCCCCGTTGACCCGGACCGGTCGACGGGCACTGATCGTTCTGATGTTTGGGCTGCCGAGCATTGTCGGCGCGGCCATTGTGACTCGAGCCGTCTGGCAGGGCGCGTCACCCGATTCCAGGACGGTGCTGCCGGAAGTTTCCTCCCCGCCACCGCTTCCGAGCCTCGCCAGCAAGTGGATCGAAGATCCGCCGCGATCGCGGGAACGCTTCTTCGTAGCTCGGCAGCAGGCCGGTTCGATCGATCCCTCGGCGGTGCCCAGACTCGTGGAGTGGCTCGCGCCAGTCGGTCCGGCTTCGTTTAGAAGGCAGGGCGAACTTCCTGCGGCCAGCCTTGCGGCATCGAGCGTCGGCGGCGCGTTGCGGGTTGAATACAGTTTGGATGAGGCGCTGACGGAGCAGGTCTTCGAGATTTTTCGTCGCGGCCGTGTCGAGCGCGGCGAGGCGATCGTTCTCGACCCGCGTAGCGGGCGGCTGCTGGCCTATGTCTCGACGAACCCAGAGGGACTGCCGCCGGAGCAAACATATCCGGCGGCTTCGATCGTCAAGCTGATCACGGCGGCGGCGCTTCTTGAAGAAGCCCCAGACGAGGCCGCCAGACATTGCGTCTATCGCGGAAATAAATACCGCTTGAGTCGCCGTCGCCTGGCCCGTCCGAAGAGCGGACACGAAACGACGCTGGCGCGCGCCCTCGCGAGTTCGAACAATCAATGTTTCTCACAGTGGGCCGTTCACGTGTTGGGCGAGCAGAAAATGCGCGAGGCATTCGAACGATTCGGATGGTTGGCACCGCCTGCCCCCGGTCATCAGGCCGGTCAGCTCGATGAGATCAAGACCGACCTCGACCTGGGAAGATTGGGCAGTGGACTCGACGGGATTCGCGTCAACCCACTTCACATCGCATCGCTCGCCACGATTCTCACCGGTGGCCGCTGGATCGAAAGTTGGTGGATCGATCGCGTTGTCGATTCTTCGGGCCGATCCATTCCGATCCCGCCCGGTGCGCCATCGCGCCGGGTGATTTCTCAGGACGTTGCGGATCGGTTGCGTTCAATGATGGTCGGGACGACGACCCGGGGAACGGCGCGAAGCGCGTTTCGACCGCGGCGCGGACGACGGCTGGTCGGCGATATCGACGTCGCTGGTAAGACTGGGAACGTGACCGGTAGCGATCCGTACGGGCGATACGAATGGTTTCTCGGCCTGGCGCCCGCGGAGGATCCGACGATTGCCGTGGTGGTCCTTCAGCTGCAGAGCAATCTCTGGTGGTCGCGCTCGAGTGAGTTGGCTGCGAAGGTCCTGCGTTCGGTGTTCTGCGATCCAAAAGGCTGTCGAAGATCGCTCTCGGATCGCTTTACAGGAGATCTGTCGGGCTGGACGGATCCAAAGCTGATCTCGGAACTCGAGCGCCCCTTGTTCAGCTCGCGCGCGAATTAAAGCCGCTTCATTTCACCCAAAAACCGAGATCGGTCTAACCCGCTATAGTCTCAACTTCTTGCCCATGTCATGGGTCGCCCGAGTCGTTGGCCGGCCGTCGTCATTTGCAAAGAATCAGGTTGGGACGTAGCGCTACGGACTAATCTTGCGGGCAGCCGCCAAATTAGAGTCACAGTGAGAGTTGCCGAATAGAGTCGCAGGCGGGCGTGGCAATCTACGCCGCAAACAATGCGGTCAGAAACGCGCCAAAAAGGAATCGGGTCAGTGAGCCGAAGCGGACAGAACAGTGGACGGCCAGGTGGCAAAACGGGTGCGGCCAAAAAGAACGATGGCCCGGCTCGGCCCGGCGCTTCCGGTCATCGCTTTGGGCCCGACCTGGCTTGTTCGGAATGCGGAATCCTCTGGGACGTGCATCAGCGCGATCCCAAGCCCTGTAAGACCGACGTGGTTGCCGATGCTTTCACGCGTCGACCATCGGGTGAGTTCGAGAATAGTGCGAAGGGCGATTTGAACGAGAAGGCGACGGCGGGCTCGACTACGCCATCGACGCCATCGACCTCAGCGGGCAAAGGCTCACCTGCGACCCCACCTGCTCCATCTACTACTCCTGCATCGGCTCCGTCCACCCCCATCCCGTCTGTCCCGCCCAGCTCTTCGACGGCCGACACGGCCGACACG
>CAZMFM010000006.1:77713-89745 GCA_964565565.1 uncultured Spirochaetaceae bacterium
ACGGCCGACACGGCCGACACGATCGACACGGCGGATACGGCCGCCAAGTCTACGAACAAAGATTGATCGCTCCGAGCCTTCCCTAACACAAGGTTGGATATGCCGGAGGCTTGCCGCTTCCCTTCCGGCTGCGGGCGGATCGGTGACGGAATCCGTCCTTGAATCTGACGATCCACGTCACTTTTTGGCCTTTGCGACGTGATTCGGCATTGGCGAAAACCCTCATTCGCCCCTGATCCAGAAAAAACACAAGTCCGGTTTCGCATGGCCGAATAGGGTCCTGGCGCGCGGACCTGCCGATTCACGGTAGGCCGATATGGGGATTTTTCCGCAGCTGGCACGAGTGTTGCTCTCACAACACTCAGGCGGAACAAATTCACTCCTGGACGGGAGATGACGAAGACCGCAGCCAAGACACCTGCATTGGGCAGGGACTCGATCACTCGAGTGACTCACATTCCAAAGGATAGACAAACAAGATGAGTAAACTCATTCGTAAGTCCAACAAGGGCTTCACTCTCATTGAGCTCATGATCGTTGTCGCCATCATCGGTATTCTGGCCGCGATCGCGATTCCGAACTTCCTCCGCTTCCAGCTGAAGAGCAAGAGCTCCGAAGGCAAGGTCAACATCGCGGCGATTCGAACGGCCGAGGAATCCTACCTCGCAGAGTTCGGCATCTATGTTGCCGCCTTGACCTCTCCGGCCGTCGCCGCCCAGACGCAGAAGGTTCCCTTCCTCGACGCGGGCGCGGTGGGCTTTAACTTCGACACGCTCGGTTGGGCGCCCGAAGGCCAGGTCTTCTTCCAGTATTCGACGGTCGCTGGTGTCGTGGGTACGCCTCAGGCGAGTGCGTACACGATTACCGCACAGGCGGACATCGACGGTGACGGACTCCTGCAGACGTGGGGCTATGTAAAGCCGATTACGGCCACCCTTGCCGGTATTCCCGGTGCACTCGGTGTATGTCTTGCCGCTGGTACGCCCAATCCGAATCCAGCCGGCCTGCCGATGCTCAGCACGGTTGCGCCGTGCGTCTTGACGTCGGGTCAGTCGGTCTTCTAGAGCGATTGGCACCTGATCGATCGTCATCGATCGATCGAGTCAAACAAACGGGGTCCGGCATTCGCCGGGCCCCGTTTCTGTTTTGATCCTCAACAGCCCACGCAGGACGTGATCCGCTCGTGTTCAGCCGATGATCCGTCCGCCGCCGCCGGGAGGTCCACCTTGTCCGGGGACGACGATTCGATTGGCTTCTTGTCGCTGCATCTCGCGCGCTTCTTCCATCAGTCGTTCGACGGCGGCTTGAACGGCTTGCGGGAACGCATCGATCGCCTCCGCGAGGGTCGTCGCTTCGATCGGGCAATTGATCGGGAGCGGACCACGCGCGGACATCAAGGTCGTTTCACCAACGAACATGACGGGGCGGGCGGTATCTTCGGCGCCGTCCGCGCGAATCGGCGTCAAACGACGAATCGATGCGACCTTCAAATCGGTAAAGGTCTCTTCGCGGTATAGATTATCCTGGTCGACGCTGATTTCGCCGAGCGGGTTGGTTTCTTCGCTCACTGGGGCTTCTCCTCGGTTGGCCCCATCTTCGCACAATTCTCGAATAGGTGAAGAGAGCGGAGGAGAGCTGGAGGAGAGAGCGAGGGAATGCGGGAATCAAACGTGTGAGTGGCCGTCAGTAGCGGCCGCCGGTCTGGCGCCTGGCGCTGCGGAGTCGAGGCCCGGCCTAGTCCTTACCCACGAGTACTTCGGAGAGCACCGCACCCATTCCGCCGATTTCGCCGACGTCGAGGGATTCCACATCCGGCAGACAGGCCACGAGTTTCTCCAGCTCGGCTGCGACGCCTCGACCGACTCCGTCGAAGACCAACGCGAAGCCGTCGTCGCCATCGTCGCGGACGATTTCGGCCTCGACGATGAATGGCTCGATTCCGCCGGGACCGTGCAGGGCGAGCTGGAAGCGATCACCTAGCTGAAGGCTGCTGTTGCGTTCGATGCGCATGCCACCGGCGGAGAGATCCCGACCGATCAAAACGAGTGGACCCCGATGTGACTTCGCTCGAATCGGAGACTCGAACCGGCCGCGCTGCAGTTGGCGACGTTCGGCGCCCGTTGTGTCGGCGCCGTGCGGCCGCGTATTGCCGACTTCGACTCGAATCTCGGATTCCGCCGGGACAGGCGGGTCCGTTTCGTCGTCGAGCGTGAGGTCGGGAATAGAAGGCAACTGGCAAGGCGGGATCGAGGGCGCGAGGGCGCGGGATTCGGCCTGCAGCGGCGCTGGACCTGATGCCCAGCGATTGATCAGGGCGGTGAGCCGCGTGCGATTTTTTTCAGGCATCTTGGCGTCGAAGACCACGGCGAGGGTGCGAAGATTGGATCCGTGGACCTGAGCGATGCGTCGGACCTTGCCGGCCAGGGTCAGGGCCTCCTCTCCGATTGCGGAGTCGGCGTGAGTCCCCGGGATCGTGAATTCGATCGGGTCGCCTTCCAGGAACGCGTCCTCGGTTTGGAGTCGACAGCCCCGATTCGAGAGGTCCATGAGTCGCGTCGTGGACCGGGAGCCGGTCGTGGTCTGGACCTGCGAGTCGATCTCGACCTGCGAGCCGACGGCGACGCGGTAGTCCTCACGTCGCTCGCTGCCATCGTAGAGGGCTCGCGTGATCACCAGTCGCCAGATTTCGCGGTCTGCGGACAGTCGGACGAGCAGGTTCAGGCCCGCTCGGCGCAGGCGGCGGCGCATGGCCGGGGAATCTTCCTGGACGGCGACGATGCGGATCGGTCGGCCGGGTGCAGCGTCTGGCGGGCTGCCACGACGCACGCGATCGAGTCGTCGGGGTGTGACGATCAATAACTCGGCGGGCGGGGCAATTTCCTGGGGAATCGTTCCCCCGCGCAGGCGAGTAAAGGCGAGCCCCTCGACTTCGAGGGTACGTGCGACGTCGTCGAGTTCCCCATCGTCTACGAGCAGGATGCTGGGTTCGGATTCCAATTGTGCCGTCATTGCGTCTTCCGTTCGAGCGCTTCGCCCGTGGAGTACCCGGGTAGGCGCGTACGGGCGGTTTTCGAGGGTCCTGGCGTCTTCCGGCTGAATCGTCCGATCATGGAGCCCTCTGAAGGTCGATCTTGGCTGCGGCCTTCCTGCCGGTCGGGTGCATACTTCGTGGCCCGATTCGAAGTCCCGGTCGGTGCCATCTTGGTGCGGCTGCTACCGTTCTTGCTGTGTCGAAATCCGAGCTCTGTTCTTCGCTTCTGGTCGCGATGCCACAAATGGCAGATCCGAATTTTCGTCGAGCCGTGGTCCTCGTCGTGCATCACGATGAAGACTCCACCTTCGGTCTCGTTCTCAATCGAGAGGTCGAACTCTCCGTGCGCGAACTTTGTGACAGCCTCGAATTTTCCTGGAACGGTGGGACGCAAGAAGAAGTGGCCTGGGGCGGTCCGGTCGAATCGAATACCGGTTGGCTGCTCTTTCAGGACGATCTCGACACGGAGGTCGAAGAAGAGCAGGTCTCGCGTCTAGACGGGGAATTGTGCTTTGCCGGCTCGATGAATGTCCTGCAGCAATTGGCTGAGCGCCCCCCGCAAGATCTGCGGATCTTTCTGGGTTATGCGGGCTGGGGAGGTGGTCAGCTCGAATCGGAACTGGCTCAGGGCGCCTGGGTGGTTGCGCCGCTTTCGCCGGATGTCGTCTTCGACGTGCCCGTCGACGAGATGTGGAATCATGTGCTGCACGAAATGAAGATCGATCCCGCGACCTTGATCGCGACGGCGGGTGTTCACTAGATGGAATCCGCTACGACTGTCTACGAATCCAGATGTCCGCGTTGTGATGTTAGTTTTCCGATCGAAACTCGGACATGCTTGCATTGCGGCGGAAAGACCGTGCGTGCCGACCGGGTCGGGGTGATCCGATCGGCGGGTTCAACCGGCTTCGAGTCGGGCTATTCGATCGGTGGAATGGGAACCGGGCCGGGGGCGGTGCCCTCTCCGGGTCCCGCCGATCAGGACGAACAGTCCTTTTTTCAACTTCCCGAATTCGGCTCGCAAGAGCGAGAGATCGAGCAAACTGACGAGGCGCCCACGTCGTTCGTGCGGACGATCATTCGCGGCCTCGGCGGATTTATCTGGGTCATCGTTTTGATTGCCTTTACGCTCGCGCGAAATTGCGGTGGGGACTGACGAAATGGCGAATGCCTCGCGACCGACCGGACCGGTTAAGCACGGGACGCTTCATGGCGTGAGCCTCTCGCCTTTCGTGCGCAAGGTTCGAGTGGCTCTCGCGATGAAGGGCGTCGACTACGACCTTGTCAATGTCATGCCGGGTGCGATGGATGCTGAGTTCCTCACCAAGAGCCCGCTTTCCAAGATTCCGGTCTGGGAAGAAGAGGGCTGGACGCTGCCCGACTCCACCGTGATCTGCGCCTACCTCGAGCGTACGAATCCGCAGCCCGCGCTCTATCCTTCCGAGCCGAGAGCGTGCGCGACTGCGCTTTTCTGGGAAGAGTATGCCGACACCCGTCTGCTCGATGCGGGTGCGCCAATCTTTATTCAACGCATCGTTCACGAACGATTGTTCAAACAGCCCGTCGATGAAGAAATTGTTCGACGCCATCTCGATGAGGTCTTGCCGCCGGTCCTCGATCAACTGGAAGAATTGTTCATACCCTCTGTGGATTCGTCGCAACTCGACATCGCGACGATTTCGGTCTGGGTTCAATTCGTCAATCTCGATCATGCCGGGTTCGAACTCGACGCGAAGAGTTGGCCTGGTCTGGCCGCCTTTCTCGAGGCGATGGGCGGACACGAGATCTTGCGCACGCTCGTCGAAGAAGAACGAGCGGCGATGCCGCCGGCTTGACGTACATCAATATCGATCCAAGCACGAAAAGAGGGGAACGATGAAGGTCGAAGCTGCGATTGCCGTGGAGGCGGGGAAACCGCTCGAGATCGATGAGATCGATCTCGATGGGCCGAAGGAGGGAGAATGTCTGGTGCGTCTGGCAGCGACCGGCGTCTGCCATACGGATGCCTTCACCCTCTCCGGGGATGATCCAGAAGGTCTCTTTCCAGCCGTTCTTGGACATGAAGGGGCGGGCGTCATCGAAGAGGTCGGCGCGGGCGTTCGCTCGCTCGCGGTCGGCGACCATGTCATCCCGCTCTACACGCCAGAATGTCGGGAATGCAAATTCTGTCTATCTGGAAAGACGAATCTTTGTGGCGCGATTCGCGAGACCCAGGGAAAGGGGTTGATGCCCGACGGGACGAGCCGAATGACCTGGCGCGGAAAACAACTCCATCACTATATGGGGACGTCGACCTTTGCCCAGGCGACGGTCGTTCCCGAGATCGCCCTGGCCCGGATCCGCAAGGACGCACCGATGGACAAGGTCTGCTTGCTCGGGTGTGGCATCACGACGGGAATCGGGGCTGTACTCAACACGGCGAAGGTCGAGCCGGGCTCAACGGTGGCGATCATCGGTCTTGGGGGAATCGGGCTGGCCGCCGTGCAGGGCGCAGTGATGGCGGGAGCCGATCGGATTCTATGCATCGACACGAACCCGAAGAAATTCGAATTGGCGATGCAATTCGGTGCGACGGAATGCATTAATCCAAAGGATGTGGATGATGTCGAGGGCTATGTCATCGATGCGACGGATGGCGGCGTCGACTATTCCTTTGAATGTATCGGCAACGTCGAGACCATGGGGACGGCCCTTCGCATCACGCATAAGGGCTGGGGCGAATCGATCATTATCGGTGTGGCGGGCGCCGGTCAGGAAATCCATGCCCGGCCGTTTCTGCTCGTTACGGGCCGAAGCTGGCGTGGTACGGCCTTTGGCGGCGTAAAGGGGCGAACGCAGCTGCCGGGCTATGTAGACCGCTATATGAATGGTCGGATCAAGCTCGACGAAATGGTTTCGAAGACGATGCCGCTCGCGGAAATCAACCGGGCCTTCGAGCTCCTGCACGAAGGCGAAGTGATCCGCAGCGTGATTCGCTACGACATCTAGCAGGCTGCGGATAGCCCGTTCTGTCGCGCCGCACGCGTCTTTCGCGTCCACTCTTCGTTGCGAAAGCTCGCCGTGGTTCAGCAGTCCGACTCCTCGAGAGCTGGGGGGAAGCCGCTCGATCAGCCCGCAAGTATTCCTGCTAGGCCGAGCCGCTCGATCAGCTCGCTCGCGCCCGGCGCCGTCAGCCCGCTCCAGACCAGGCGTAGCGCGACCACGGTCAGTGTTAGTTTATAGAGCTGGGTAAAGCGGTCGTCATCGATCCGGTGCAGCAAGCGCGTGCCCAACCAGGTTCCCGCGATGACGCAGCCCGCCATGCCGACCATCAGGCCCACGTAGTCGAAGAAGGCGAAGCCCGCGATCGCAAAGAGGATCATCTTTGCGAGATGTCCGGTCATCTGGCAGGCGGCCTTCGTGCCGATCAATTCGAAGCGGTTCAGACCGATGCCCAGAAAAAATGGAGCAATGAAGGGACCCGTCGCGCCGACTAGCGGGCCGATTGCGCCGGAGCCCGCGCCGATCAGGGCGAAGCGCCGTCGAATGGGAATTCGCTCGGGATCGATTCCCAGCAGTAGCCAGCTCTTGCGCCAGGTCGCGACGAGCACGAAGACACCGATGGCCAGGCGCAGGGCGTCGTCGGGGGCGATCTGTACCAGCGGAAGGGTCAAGGCACCGGCAGGCAAGAGCAGGATCGTGAAGGGGAAGAGGAGATCTCGTCTCACCGAGCTCGCGTGAATCACGGTGCGGCTGGAATTCGACGTGAGCTGAACGACGGCGTGGATGGGAATGGCGACGGCGGGTTCCAGGAAGAGCAGCATGACGGCTAGCAGCATGATTCCGCCGGCCATGCCCAGGACGGCCGACACGCCGGCCGTGATCAGGCTCGCCAGGCAGAGTATGAAAAAGGTCGTTGGCTCCAAGCGGGCGTTAGTCCTCCGAGGTGACGAACAACTTGACAAATTCCTTAATATTGATCAAGTTGATAGCTGTAATCAATATTGCAGATCATGATGCCGGAGACCTTGTTGCATGTCAGAGATCAACTATTCGAGTGGCGCGTCGGATGGACCGGGCGGCGAAGAGACGATTCCGAATCCGGGCGGCGCTGGGGCAGATGATTTCCTGACCGCGCGCGAAGCCGCGGCGCTGCTTGGTGTGAAATTGCCGACGGTCTATGCCTATACAAGCCGAGGATTGATTCAGAGCGTACCCGGGGGCAAGGGTCGCTCGCGTCGTTATCGACGTAGCGATCTGGAAAGACTCTGTGCACGACGCGACGCCCGGGCCGGCCATGGTCCGGTTGCGGCCGCCGCGCTTCGTCAGGGCGAGCCCGTTCTGGACAGCGCGATCACACTGATCTCGCTTGAACGGGGTCCCGTTTATCGCGGCCGACCGGCGATCGACCTCGCCCGGGAAGGACGAACCTTCGAGTGGGTTGCTGAGGGTCTCTGGTCCGGCGATTGGCGCGAGCGGCCCGAGCCGACCGGCTGGCAGCCGATCAGTCTCGGCTTCGACCTCGAAGCCCTGCGGAGCGTGTTGCCGCTGCGGGTGACACCGCTGTCGGTGATGAGCGTTGCCATCTCGCTGCTCGCGGCGCGGGATCCGGGGCGCTTCAGCTGGCACCCGGATGCGGTCCTTCCTCGGGTTCGCGGATTGCTTCGTCGTGTCGTCGCAGTGCTCGCCTTGAGCCTGGGCGAAGCCGCCTCGGTCGAGGCGGTGGCCCGGTCCTTGGCTGCGCCGACCCTGGCCGACGCGATCGGTGCGGCATTTTCGAAAGAACTCGCTCCAGCCGAGCGACTCGCGCTCAATCGCGCCCTCGTGCTGGCGGCCGATCATGAACTGAACGCCTCCACTTTTGCCGCGCGGGTCGTCGCTTCAACCGGCGCGGACGTGTATGGCTGTATCGGCGCTGCGTTGGCCGCGCTCTCGGGGCCGCGACACGGCGGAGCCGCCGACCGCGTCGATGCCCTGTTGCGCGAAGCCGGTCCCGCGGACCGGGTCGAGCAGGTCGTTCATGATCGACAGCGACGCGGCGAGGTCATCGAAGGTTTCGCCCATCCAATCTACTCGCCTCACGCGGATCCCCGCGGCACATTGCTCATCGAAATGGCGCGGGACTTGCGGGGCTCTAGTCCCGAGGTTCAATCGGTGCTCGCGTTGGTCGAGGCGATGGGCGAAGGCGGCTTCGGCGGCCCATCGATCGACGTCGGGTTGGTCGCCATATCGCGGGCGCTCGGTCTGCCGGTCGGAACTGCGACCGCGCTCTTCGCGGTCGGCCGGACGGTGGGCTGGGTTGCGCACTCTCTCGAACAATACGAGGCTGGCTATCTCTTGCGTCCGCGGGCGCGCTATCGCGATGACATGGATGGGCCGCTGCGTGAATCGTAGACGCGGCTGCCCCGCTGACGTGTTCGCCGCCGTCGGGACTCCGCGTCGGGGTGAGAATGGTCTCCGTCGCATCGATCGGTGATGATGTCGCCCGGGCCTAATGTACGGACAAGGGAAACGACTTGAGCGAAGAGTCGATCGATGGAAAATCGTGGCCGGCCTCGGCGCTTCGTACGCCGTTTTTCTGGCTCTCCCTACTCAACTTGGGCTTGCTCGCTCTGGCCTATTTCGAGCTCTTCTTTCCTCCCAATTACCGCGCATTGAGCGCCCAGAGCGAACAGTTCTTCTTCGAGGCGAACGAGGCAGCGGGCGCCCCGGTCTTGATTCTTTCCGGATGGCTCTTCTATCGCAGAAGCCATTTGCGGGATCTATTGCGCGGCCCCGGAGCATTTTCGGCAGGTCTGTTCACGATGCTCCTGGCCGCAGCACTCTATGGTTGGGGTGCCTTTACAACTTCGGCCGATCTGCAATTGACTAGCATCCTGCTCGTCGTCCTGGCCGGTATTCTCTTCCTCGGTGGTCGCGCGGCGGTACGCGCCTATTGGCTGCCGATCGTTTTCTTGGGCTTCGCATTGCCGATTTCGCCGGTCCTGCTGGCGGCTTCGATCTATCCAGCTCAGTTGGTCACGGCGCAGTTTTCCGGTTTGATCCTGAACATGATCGGGGTCGTCTCCGTGGTGCAAGGCGATCAGATCCTTCGTCCGGAAAATACCTTCATCGTGATCGAGACCTGCAGCGGCGTCCGGACCATCGTCACGCTCAGCATGCTGACCATTCTCTTGATCGATCTCTTCGAGCGTCGTGGCTGGCATGCCGCAATCCTGATCTGTCTTGCGCCGGTCGTCGCCTTCTTCGTGAACGGCCTGCGCGTCGTGACCCTCGTGCTGAACCCGCATTCATCGATCCACTCGATCCACAATCTTCAGGGGATCGCCATGCTTCTAGTGGGCCTGGTGATCATCTATCTAGTCGATGGCCGCCTCGAGAAAATGCTCGGTCACGCCGATCTGGACGCTGCGGCCGGAGACTATGGGTCGATTCGCGATCGCGGCGAGATGTCGCATAACGGAACGGTTGAATTGATTCTGGTCGCTTCGTTCTTGATTGGGATGTTGGCCTTTGATCGCTATGGGCCGACTTGGGAGATCCCGCGTGGCCTCGAAGAGAAGCCGGTCGATCTGCTGACGCGTGTATTTGGAGAGGACCCGGGCTCGCCCTACACGCTGGACTACAACTTCGTTGGAAGCGTTCACTACCTGGCCCAGGCTCGACATCGCGTCGAAATCGAGGGCGAGATCGTTGAGATCTATCTCGGCGTAGGAAACGAACAGCTTCGTCGGTCTTCGATCCTGACAAAGAGGTTGGCCTGGCCTTCGTCAGGCTACGAGCCGGTTGACGAGACTTTCGTGGAGATCGAGCCGGGCGGTCCCCGGGTGAGGCGAATGGTCCTTCGTCGCGGCAGGCGTATTGTGCTTTCCTACTCCTGGATCGAGCGACGAGGCAGTCTGATCGGCGAATGGTTCAGGCAGGCTCTGGCGCTTGATCGAAGTCCTTTCGCGCGAAAGGATCGAATGCTGGCGATTCGACTCTCGACCGGGCCTGGTCATGGAGACGAGCACGCGAAGGATTCGGAACGTCGGATTCGGAGTGCTTGGACGCAGCTCGCGCCGGCACTCGAGGGCTATGCGCGGACTGGGCTCGCGACTGCCAACGGAGAATGATCGGCTGCCTGCGAAGGATGGCTTTGGTGGCGTGATCGGAGATGTGGCGCGACCGGGTGCGATCGGTCAGTCCGGATCCTATGGGGATGGCCGCGAATCGAGGTCTCACAGCCCGGGTTCGGGCTCTGACGGATGCGAGTCACGCGTCGATCACCGGGAGCTCCCCTATAAACTGAATCTGTCTCAGCGCCTTGCCTTGAGGTCTTCGAGGCCCACTACTTTCCGGGAGACGGGAGTCTGTGACACGCCCGGAATTGTCTAGTGCTCCCTCAGCCAAGGGCGCCCATCGAAGCGAGGCGTTCTTGGAAAGATTCGGAGGCGCACATTCACAACTGAGGCTCCGATCGCGATCAGCAAGCACAGGGAACAGCATTTCCGTGTCGGCACCAAAAGTGGAAAAATAGTTCCATCCAGCCAAGTCTCGATCTAAGACTGTTCTGAGTATTGGCGGCTATTTAGCCGACAATCTGCAGATGGCGTATGGCTTGCAATGAACGTCAACCAGGCAACCTCCCGCCACCGCGCCCGACGGCGTGATAAGGGTCAAAGGCGTCAGTACTGGTTGTGCGCACAGGATGCAGAATCCCCGAGACGACTTTGGACACGAGGAACACAGCAAAATTCGAAAAAACATATAGAATCCCCTAGGGGCTCTTGTTAACCTATTAACACGACGGTGGAAGCGGAAGCATTCGGGGGAGCAAGGGCTCTATCGAAGCGAAGTAGAAATCGTCGCACGGAAGAAACAAAGGAGAATTTGATGAGACTCAGCCTTTTGGCAATTGCGAGCACTGCGATGCTTGCGCTCGGAATGATTGTACTTTCTGCGAACGCAGGAAGCATCGACGACACCGATTCAGACCTTATCCCGGACGTTTTTGACAACTGCTCGGCTGTAGCAAATGGCCCCGGTACCGCGGGTCAATGCAATCAGGTGGACGCGGACGGTGATGGTTTTGGGAACACATGCGACGGGGACTTCAACAACGACAACGTTGTTACCGGTGCAGACTTCTCAATCCTGCTCGCGGTGTTTGGAACGACGGACCCCGTGTCGGATTTGAACTGCGACGGAGTCGTTACCGGCGGTGACTTTTCTGCGTTTCTAAGTCTCTTTGGCGGTGCTCCTGGTCCAGGTGCCACTGCGATCTAGATACGGACCAATCTCCGCGGGCTTCTTGTGTGTGAAGGCTATCCGGCTAGGAGAGCGGTGGAATGAAGACCTGAGCTAGCCCAACGGAATCGGTACGAGAAGACAGTACGTTTGGAAAAACAGCAAGATAGACAGCGAAACCAATGCGGGTTCTATCGAGCAAACGAAAATTGTTGTTGTGAGTATTTGATTCGAGTGAAATTGTAGATGTTGAAGATTGATGGTCTGAATGGATCGGACAACATCAATCGGAATTAGGAGAAAAAACGGATGCGGCAAATATCAAAATCAATGTTCATTGCTGTTCTTGCAGCAGTGTTTATGACGGCGAGCGCGGCGAACGCGCTCATCACTGTCAGCAATTCGGCGAGTGCGGTCATTGTGAACCCAGGCGATATCTTCACAGTCGATATCAACGTCGCCTATGATGGAGCACCTGCTGGGCTTACTGGCATCTTTACTGGCGTGACTTGGGATACGTCAGTCCTTGCGTTGCAGTCGTCTACGGCCGCACCGTTCGCCATCTTGTTCGGTGGCAGTGGGTTCCTTTCGAAGCTTGCCGATCCTGGCTCCTTTCCAGGGGATCCGGCCGGAACTCTTCGAACGGTTCAGTACGGTGCTGCACCCGGTCAATCCGGTGGCGCAGGCGCTTCGCTGATCACGACCCTCACGTTTCAGGCAGTGGGTGGTGGTGACGGTAACGTCGTAACCACGTTCCTTCTAGGTGACGGCATCTTCGGTGCTGGTGGTGCTG
>CAZMFM010000007.1:0-13063 GCA_964565565.1 uncultured Spirochaetaceae bacterium
GTCGGCGTCCAGTCTCTCAGCGACGTCTTCGCGGAACATCGTGCCGACCGTTCGACCGCTGACGCGGCGAATGATTTCCCCGACCAGGAAGCCGAAGGTCATCGGGTGGTAGCCGTGCTTCGTTCCCGGCGTCCACCAGGGCTCTTGTTCCGCCAAGGCCGCACATAACACCGTCCAATCGTAGAGTGCTTCGGGCGGTAGCGTCCGACGGATGGCGGGCATTCCGCTCTGATGAGAAAGCAACCAACGGACCGGGATTTCGCCCTTCCCCGCAGCAGCAAACTCCGGCCAATATTCGGCGACGGGGACGTCGAGATCGAGGTGCCCTTGCTCGACGAGACGATGCGCACAGATGGCCGTCATGCCCTTGGTCGTCGAATAGGTATTGACGAGCGTATCGCGCTCCCATTCTCGCTTGACTGCATGGCCGCTCGAATCGCCAGCTGTCTGCCCGGCCGTGTTGCCCGCCGCGGTGTCTGCCGCGGTGTTTGCCGCGGTGTTTGCCGCAGTGTCTGCCGCAGTGTCTGCATAGTATCCGCCCCACAAGTCGACCACCGATTCCCCATTCAAGGTGAAGGCGATGGCAGCGCCCACTTCCTTTCCGGCTTCCAGTCTTTGTGAAAAGACCTCTCGGACGGCAGCGAATCTCGGATCGCAATGGCCGGAAATTGGAATCGACATTTCGTTTCTTCTCCAGTGGGTCCGTTCAGGCGAGCAGGCGTTCGGCGTTTGCGCGCAGGATCGCGTGTCGAATATCGTCCCGCCCGTTCCCATTCGTGACGATCAGGACCTTGGCCAAGGTCGCGGCCAGGTGGTAGAAGGGCCAATCGGTTCCGAAGAGCATGCGTTCGCCTCCGGTCCGTCGGATCATGCGATCGAGTTGGGTCACGCCCTGGCCGTGGATTCCCAGCCAGGCGTTCTCGTAGCGAACGGCAATTTCAAGCATGGCGTCGGCATCCCGGGCTCCCGCGTGACCGATTACAAAGGGAAGCTTCGGGAAATCGGCCAAGGCGCCTTCATAGTGTCTTGGCATGGCGAAGGGGTGCCGCGACTCAGGCTCGATTCCGGCTCGTCCTCCGTGGAAAAAGATGATCATTCCCAGACGCTCAGCGGCCTCGTAGATCGGTGCTAGTCGTGGCTCATCCGGGTAGAAGGCCTGCATGGTCGGGTGAAGCTTGACCACGCGGGCGCCGGCCTTGGCGAAGGCTTCGAGGTGCTCGACGGCTTGTTCGTCGTCGGGATGTACCGAGGCTCCCTTGATGAAGCGATCGCTGTGACCGGATTCGCGAATCGCGGCATGCCAGGTTTCCGTCTGGTCGTCACCGAAGGGGAAGCCGAATGCGATCGGAAGGATGACTGCCTTTTCGACGCGGGTCGCATCCATTTCGTCTATCAGGTTCGGAATGGTCTGGGTTCGCGCCGAGGCGCTTCCCCAGAGTCCCTGTGCGATGGATTCGATTCGAAGTTGTTTCAAATCGGATTCGGTGAAATTGCCATTGATGTAGATATCGAGATCGAGGTCACAACCGGGATCGGCTGCGTCGCAATCGAGTAGATGGCGAACCCGGTCTCGTCGTACCTGCAGGTCGAGTTCGGGTTTGAAGAGCAGGGACATTCCAAAATGACAATGCATGTCGATGGCTTTGGGGATGCTCTCATCCACACACCGGAGCGTTCCGTTGCCGTCGAGTTCGAACCACGGCAACTCGGCCAATCCTCGATAACCCTTGAATCGCTGAACGCCGAAGGGGCCCTTTCCGGATTGCTCGCGCTCCCGTTCGATCTGCTTTGCGAGGAGCGCGATGTCGGCTTCCGTATAGCGGTCCGGGTCGCTTGGGCTGCAGCCGGTGAGCGAGAGCCCCGCGCTTGCGCCGCCGACGAGAACGCCAACCGAGGCCATCGAAGAAAGAAACTCACGTCGTCCAGGAATATTTTTCATCGTGCGAAACGGTAGCCCGTCTGCTGGGTGTGAGGGCTTCGAATAAGGAATCGGATCGACGCGGCGGAGCTGAATTTTTCTGACTAGAATCTTGGGCAAGAAACGATCGGCCGACTCGCCTTGCGAATTGCGGGTCTTCGGTTCGACTTTTTTCTGGATGGGATGCTCGCATGACCTTCGTACGTGAAGAGAATCTGGTGCTCTGCAATGCTCCGCTGATCGGAGGCGCCATCGAGATCAGCGCGGAGCAACTGAAGACCATCGTGGACGCCAGCGCGGATGCCGGCTTCAAGGGCGTTTCGCTCTGGGCCTTCCACCATCTCGCGGTGGTCGGTTCGGGCGCGCGTTCCGAGGACGTTCGCGCATGGCACGTCGACCGCGGACTCTCCGTGCCGATTGTTGAATCGTTGATCGGCTGGGAGACAGGGGATCTCGCGGCCATCGAGCAGCAATGCGGTCCGACCTTCGAAGTGGCCAGCTATTACGGTGCAAAGACGGTGGCCGGTGTCGTCATGGCGAGTGAGATCGAATTCGATGCGGCGGCCAGGGGATTGGCGAAGTTGGCGGAGATGGCCGATGAGCGTGGGCTCGGCGTCTGTATTGAATGGCTGCCCTGGTCCGGCCTGCCGGATTTGAAGAATGCCTGGAAGCTCGTTCAGGATGTGGGTGCGGAGAACGTTGGGCTCATCGTCGATTCCTGGCATTGGTTGCGCCAGCCGGGTGGGCCGGACGAAGCAACGCTTCGATCGATTCCCGGGGACCGGATCCATTGCGTGCAACTCGACGACACGACGCGTGTTGGATCGGGCGACGATGCGATGATGGAATCGATGACGAATCGGCAGTTGCCGGGAGAGGGCGACGTTGATTGGGACGGGTTGCTTTCGATCCTCGAAGAGATCGGGGCGGATCCGATCTGGGCGCCGGAAGTCTTCAATGTCCAGTTGCTCGAAGAGGGCCCCGTCGAGATGGCGCGCCAGATCCGGCGAGCGACCTATAAGGTTCTCGGTCTTTAGCCGGCGGCATTTCGTTCGGGTTGTGCGGCTCGGTCGCGAAAATGATCTGCACGGCTCTGCGCTTCGATGAAGATTCGTCTGGCGCCGGGTATCCGCGCCTTGATCTCGCGTTCGATTGCGGTCGTGTGACGCTCGATCGCATCGACTTCCAGTCCGTCTCGAAATTCGACACTCACGTTGACCAGGATGTCGTCGGGCCCGAGATGCACCGAGAGAATTTCGTTGACGTGTTCGATTGCTGATTGTGAACCGATGGCGCGCCGAATCTCTTCGATGACCTCCTGGTCCGCGCCTTCACCGATCAAGAGTCCCTTGGTTTCTGTCGCGAGCAACATCGCGGCACCAGCAAGGATGCAGCCGATGCCGACTGAGGCAAGGCCGTCGAGTTCTGGAATTTCCAGCCATTGGCCGAGGGCGATTCCTACGAAGGCAACCGTGAGGCCGAGCATGGCGGCCGTGTCTTCGAGTAGGACGGTAAAAATGGATGGGTCCTTGCTGTCGCGAAGGGCAGCAATCAGGCTTCGCTTTCCACGTGTGGAATCAAAGGCGCGATAGGCGATCCACCACGCGCTGCCTTCGAAGAGCATGGCGATGGCCAGGACGAGATAGTTGACCTCGACATTCGTGATGGGCGTCGGGTGCTGAATTTTGTGGATCCCTTCGTAGATCGACACGCCCGCGCCGACGGCGAAGATCAAGATCGCGACGACGAAGGCCCAGAAATAGATCTCTCGGCCGTAACCAAAGGGATGACGTTCGTCCGCGGGACGACCCGCGCGTCGCATTCCATAAAGGAGCAGTGCCTGGTTGCCGGTATCGACGATCGAATGGATCGACTCGCTCAACATGGCCGAGCTGCCGGTGGTGATGGCGGCAGCGATCTTCGTGAGCGCGATCGCAGAATTTCCGGCCAGAGCGGCGTAGATGACGCGCTTGCTTTTCTGGCCGGACATGGCGAAACCTTTCGATCGTTTCCGACTTGCGTATTGATTCAGGGGCTCGAACGATCGCTCTGGTCGACGACGGAGTCGAGGATAACGAATGGGACGGGAGATGAGAGCGAGTTCGGGCGGCACCGGTGTGATCTGATCGCTCGACCGACGACCGCATGGTCATGGAATGATGACAGCTCGCCCGGTCAACCGGCCCGAGGCGAGTCTTTTGAAGGCCTGCTCGGTGTCATCGATCTCGAAGAGTTCGACATCATTTCTGAGCAGGCCCTGGTCGGCCAGCGCGAGGGCTGCCCGGGTGTCTGCGATCGTGCCACCGACGAACGAACTGATCGAGGCCGATTTTCCGGCCAGGGCTTCGAAGAGAGGTTGATCGAGTTTGCCCTGGCCTGCGCCGATCACGAGGTAGGAAGCGAGCTTCGCAAGGGAGGCGATACTGGTCGCGATGGTCGAGTCATTGCCGACGAAATCGAGCGCTGCGTCGACACCTCGCCCCTCCGTTAGTCTGCGGATCTCGCCCGCGAGCTCGTTCATCGTGCCGTCGAGCGTTTCGTCGGCGCCCAACTCCATCGCCCGCTCGCGTTGTTTCGGGTCGATTTCGACTACGATGATTCGGGCTTCGGTCAGGATCTTCAGGTATTGGATCGCAAACCCGCCGAGTCCACCCGCGCCGACGACCAACGCGGTGCGGCCGGCGACGAGTCGGTCTCTTACGCGGGCGACCGCGTGGTAGGAAGTTGATCCAGCATCGGTATACGGACCGGCCAGCTTGGGGTCGAGCCCATGGAGTGGAATGATCGGCCTGGTATTTTCGAGAAGAAGATAGTCGGCGATACCACCGTCCATTCCGTATCCGCGACCCAACCTGTTGGACTCGCAGGCATTGTCGAAACCCGCGTCACATTCGAGGCAATGCCCACAAGAACGCGTCGACACGATCGCGACGGGTTGGCCTTCCTCGAAGCCGGTTACGTCGGCGCCACATCGATCGATCCAACCGCCCACTTCGTGCCCGAGCGTGAAAGGCATGTTCCAGCCCATCAGCCGGCCCATCGCATCCGGAAGTTTCGGCATATGGAGATCGCTGTGACAGAGTCCGTTGCCCGCCACCTTGATGCGAACCTCGAGCCGCTCCGGCTCGGGAATGTCGACTTCGGTCAGCTCCGGCGGCTCTTGCCAGTGGAGCATCCGGAAGGCACGCATCGTCCTGGCCAAGTAGGGCTCCTATCGTTTCGACGGGAAATGGATGTCAGATTGCGGATCGTGTCGGTATTCGAGCATCAGGTCGATGGAGAAGACCATCGCACGCGCTCAAAAAACTTTGCGAGTCGCGGCAGTTCCTGCGCGGTCTGGTCCCGCCCCCAGCGGACGGCCTGGTCGAGGGATTTTGCATTGGGCAGCAGGTTGATCGGCGACAGCGTGGGACTGAACTCGATTCGCTGATGCGCATAACGTTCGTTCAGGGCAACCTGCAAGGAAATCAGCCGGGTCACAGGTTGAAGCCAGATATGGCCCAGGCTGGACTGCGGATGAAAACAATCGAAGGCGAGGTAGTAGGCATTCCGTGTGCCGATTCGCCCGGCCTGTACCTGTCGCCACGCGGGTGCGGCTGGGACGTTGTTGGCGACGCCACCATCGACGAGTGCGACAACATCGTCGCGCTCCATCAGCTGTGTCAGTGTCGACTCCATGTGGGGATCATCCCGTGTCATGTCATAGTGGAGCAGACCAGGAATCGCGGCGGAGAACCCAGCCGCGTCGATGGCGTTGAAATCCCGCGTGAGTTCATCACGCCCGATCACGATTTCCTCGACGACCCTTGGATTGATGAAACCGATCATGCGAGCGAGGCGGACCGCGATCTGGGCGCGAAGTTGTAAGGGGCGCGGGCGCTTGTCTTCGTGCAGATGATGGGTCTGGGGGTAGAGGTCCGGGCTTTCGTCGAGCGCCCCGCGGCGAATTCCGGCGACCACCGCGTCGTAGGGAATCTCGAGATCGCTGAGCCTCAAATCTTCGCCGTCTTCGCGCCGAAAGGCGTCGCCAATTCCCGCGCGGAGAAAGAGCCGCGCGACTCCTGGTAGACCGAACCGGGTTCGGATGCTCACGTATCGAAATACGACCTCGGACTTCATGCTCTGTGCGAGCCTCAAATAGGCATCGAAATCGCCCTCCTTGTCCCGGGCGCGAAAGAGTCCGAGGACGGCACCCATCGACGAGCCGATGACATATCCCGGAACCAGCCCGGCCTCTTGCAGGGCATCCCAGGCTCCGACATAACCGTAGGCTGACCCGCCTCCACCTCCGGCGATGGTGACAAGCGTCTTGATGCCCAATTCCTGGTCGAGGTGGCGTACGGAAAATTCGCTTGCGTATTTTTCAATGACTTCGGCGCGTGCCTTGTCGATCGATTCCGAGGAGCGTTCGATACTGATGGCTGCGGCTGCCAGACGATCCTTGCTGTCTTCCGTTTGCATCAAGATTCGGCCGAGTACATCGATGACCTGTCGACGTACGCGTGTTAGTTTTGTCGTGCGAACGCGGACTTCTGAATGCTTCGTTCGTCCGCCACGGCGTGCGGCCCCGGGCTGAAAAGTATCCAACGCTGCCAGGGCGATGGCATAGCGGATCTGATGTTCTTGCGTCCGACTGATAACGTCGGGATGCTCGAGCAAGGCGTCGACGAGACGAACCTCCATGCGTTGGAGGCGGAGGCGTTGGTCTTCACGGTCGATCTGTCCGTTGGGCGTCGTAGTCATGGTCGGGTCGGCGCGGAGGCTAGCAGAAATTCGGTCTTTCAAATTCCGGCCGATCGACGAACTTCAGGGGCATCGCTGGCTGTGGCTGTGGCTGCGGTTGTAGTTGGCGGAGGGGCGACCGTGCTGCGCTGTAGCCGCTCTCTCAGCTCTTCTTGTCTTTTTTGACATAGGGGGCGACTTCAAGGCCGGCTTCCTTCCAGGCAGCGAAGCCCCCTTTGAGATGGCTGACGCGCTGGAGTCCAAGACGCATGGCCACGGCGGCAGCCAGCGTCGATCGCCAATCGGATCGACAATAGAAGACGAAGCGCTTGTCCTCTTGGAAGATCGGTCGCGCGTAGGGACTGTCGGGGTCGATCCAGAATTCGAGCATTCCGCGGGGTGCGTGAACGGCGCCGCTAAGCAGCCCTTCTCGTTGCAGCTCGCGAATATCTCTCAGATCGATGAGCACGAGATCGGGGTCATCGATCCGTTTCGTGAGTTCCAGCGCTTCGATCGATTCAACATTCGCGCCCGCTTCATCGAGCAGAGCCTGATAGCCGATACCACCACGGACAGTCATTGCTTCATTCCTGAAATTGTCGACTGATCTTTACGCTAGCGCAACGATCCAACTCGGCGGCGGTCGGTCTGAGAGCACACACAGGGCTGCGGTGTCTGGGGATACCGGAGGCGTCTATCGGCTGGGGCCTGGGCCTCGCCTAAGCGTGCTCCGCCCGGGTGGCACGATCGCGAATGCGGTCGGTATAGACCTTGGGTGCGAAGAAGCTCAGGCTGAGTGCGGCGGCCGCGACAGGCGCGATGATCACGAAGAGAAGGCGAACACCGGTCAGGATGCTGGCGATGATTTGTGCGTGGAGCCCCGTGTTGTAGGAGTCGTTTCCGAGGGACAGGATTCCGGCAGTGCGAAGTACGAGAGCGATCAGCGGTAGCAGCGTGACGGCGCCGGTCCAGATCGACCAGAGTAGGAAACGATTCGTGACGAGTGGGTCGGCAAGACCGAGAGTTTGGCGGCGACGCATCGCGCCGTAGTAGCGAAGGGACTCGAAGAATGCCCAGGACGTTGGAACCAGTCTCGAGAAGTTGGTCGCCACCATGGAATAGGAGTTCTCGATACTGGCGAATCCTCCCCATAACGTGTGGGTGGAGGTGGCGAGGATCATGGCGACCGTGAGCGAAGCGAAAGTGCGTGCGCGTGAACTCTCTCGGTGGAAGACATGAAGCGTGAAGATCGTCATCGCGATCGTACCCGCAGCGAAGCTGATATGCCCGATCGTGTTGAGCGTGTTCGCGAGCTCCGGGCGCGTCGAGTAGAGGGCGCTTCCGACCAGCCGCATGGGCAGCCCGATGGCGGCGCCTATGAAGTAGAAGCCACCCCACAATTCGGGTTGCTCGCGTGTGCGAGCGGCGAGTGTGAGCAGTCGGATGCCGGGCGCCGCAAGGAGCAGAAAAACGAGAATGGGTCCGACAGCGATCATTCGATTTGGCCCCTCGGTCCCTCATCGGAAAAGAGGAATCTCGACTTGAGCCGGTCTCTGGTGCTGCATTTAGGCAGGCTGGAGGGGTGTTCTCGACGTCCATCGCACTGAAGCGGGCGTTCGCCCTGACTCACTTCGAGCGAGACGCGATTTTGCTCGGAGTGCGACTTCGATGATCCTGCGGAAGGAGGTTAGCGGCCCTTGAATTCAGGCTCGCGCTTTTCCATGAAAGCCAGTCGGCCTTCTGCGTGGTCTTCGCTTGCGGAGCAGATCATCTGGAGTTCGGCTTCACGATCGAAGGTTGTGTCGAGATCATGCTCGACCGCTGTTCGTACCGCAGCCTTGGCATGTCGAAGCGAGAGCGGCGCACGCTTCGAAAGCGCCTTCGCCCAGGCAAGCGTCTCATCGATGAGTCGATCGGCCGCGACGACGCGATTGCAAAGGCCGAGTTCGAGGCATCGCTTCGCAGATAGCTTCTCTCCGGTCGCGATCAATTCATAGGCTCGCTTTCGCCCGATCGTGTTGGTGAGATGCCAGGTCGCCCCTCCGTCTGGAACGAGGCCGATCGCTGAGAAGGCCTGGAAGAGGTAGGCGTCATCCGCCATGACCGTGAGATCGCAGTTCATTGCGTAGGCGCTTCCGATTCCGGCAGCCGCTCCGTTGACCGCGCTGATCCAGGGTTTCGTGGCATTGCGAATGGCATCGAGAACGGGCCGATGGTCCTCATTGAGATGATCCTCGACCGTGCGGCCGACGAGCGGTTTCATCCTCAAATCAGCGCCCGCGCAGAAGCTCCGGCCAGCACCGGTCAGGATCACGACTCGGATCGCTTCGTCATCGTTGACCTTGGTTGCGGCGTCGAGCAATTCCCGCAATAGGACGTCGTCCATGGCGTTCAGCTTCTCAGGGCTATCGAGGGTGACGATCGCGACCGAGTCTTCCGTCGAGATGCAAATCTGCTCATAGCTAGACATCTGGAATAGTTCCTCGTTTTCGTATGCGGGCGAGTGCGTCAATCAGCTTGCGGAGAATCTACATTCTTGCATAGGTCGGGTGAGCTGGCCGCAGACTCCACTAGGATGTGGATTTCCGTATTTGAGCTTTCTGAATCGGGCTTCTACGCTGAAAGTGTCCGGGCGTGGTGGTCCTGGCCGGCCGGGAACCCGGTCGCGGCGATTGTTCATGTCGATCGCGGGCGATCAGCCGAGAGGATCTGTTATGCGCGTAGTTTTTCGAATTCAAATCATGTTGGCGCTGGCTCTCTGGGTCGCGACGCCCTGCCTTGCGGATGATTCCCGTGAGCTTGCCTCTCGACCGGAGCGGGACGAGGCCGGGGCACGGGTCGATGAATGGGTCGAACGCGAGTTGCCGGGCCTGATCGAGCTGTATCGACATCTCCATGCGAATCCCGAGCTCTCTCTTGAAGAGGAGAAGACTTCGGCCCTGGTCGCAATGACGCTTCGCAAGGCCGGTTTTTCGGTCGAGACCGGGGTGGGCGGCTACGGTGTGCTGGGCATCCTGCGAAATGGTGACGGACCGACCCTTCTCATCCGCGGTGACATGGATGGCTTGCCCGTTAGCGAAGCGACGGGTTTGTCCTATGCGAGCGTCGTGCGAACGGAAGATCGTGCGGGTGTTGTCGTTGGCGTGATGCATGCCTGCGGTCACGACGTGCATGTGACCAATTTATTGGGTGCGGCACGGCTTCTCTCGGAGATGCGAGAAGCCTGGCGCGGCACCCTCGTCATTCTGGCGCAGCCCGCTGAAGAATTGGGGCTTGGCGCGCTGCGCATGATCGAGGATGGACTTTTCGATCGAATTCCGATGCCCGACTACGCCCTTGCGTTGCACGTCGCGGCCGAATTGCCGTCAGGTTCGATCGGCTACGTGTCGGGTTGGGCCGCAGCGAATGTGAACGCGGTTTCGATCAAGATCCACGGTCGTGGCGGCCATGGTGCACGGCCCCACGAAACGATCGATCCGATCGTCACGTCCGCCCATCTCGTGACGATGCTCCAGACGATCGTGAGTCGTCGTATCGACCCCGCTGAACCGGCCGTCGTGACGGTTGGGTCGATACACGGTGGGACCAAGGGCAACGTCATTCCCGATGAGGTTCGGCTCGAGCTGACGGTTCGTTCCTACTCAGAGAGGACGCGGAGGCAGCTTCTCGACTCGATCGTCGATATCACAAAGGAGACCTGCGATCTGTTCGGTTGCCCGAAGCCACCCGAGATCGCGATCAAGGCACACTATACCCCGGCTATGTGGAATGATCCCGCTCTCGTGGAATATGGCGTCGGCGTTTTTCGATCTATGTTAGGCGAAGACATGGTTCAAGAAATTCCGGCGACCATGACGGGGGAGGATTTCGGGCGGTACACCCGGGAGGGGAAGTTTCCAAGCTTCCTCTATCGGCTGGGTTCGGTCTCGGAAGCGGCGATGAAGGCGAGTCGGGAGGGCGGCGCTCCGATTCCCTCGATTCATTCCAGCCGATACGCTCCTGACGCGAGGAAGACGATTCGGGCCGGCCTGCGCTCGATGGCACGACTGGCGCTCAACCTTTTTGGTCGGCCGCTCGAACAGAAATCCGGTGGCGAATAACCGGTGCGAAGGACTCTTTATCCAGAATGGCGAAGGCTCAGGAAGATTTGTAGCCGGCGCGTCTTCCGGCGGCGAGGGCGACGATGATGTCGACTCGACGGACCGTGTCGCGCAATTCTTCGGCGAAGGCGTGACGGGCTTCTGAAATCTCTTCACCGCCCGTTTCGAGCAGGCCGCGATTGCGCGCGAGTTTCATGGCCGACTGAAACAGGATTTTCGAGATCGAGTCCGCACCGTTGATTCGCTTCTGGAGTTCATATTGCCGGCCGAGGCCGAGGCAATCCGAGAGGAAGCGCTTTTCGTCGAAGATGGCCTCTGCATCGATTGTCGAGAGTTGGTCGGCGGCGACCCGATAGCTCTCGAGGAAGGGACGAAGGACTCGATGGGAGAAGAACGGCTTGACTCTTTGGATCACATCTTCGGGATCGAGTTCATAGGCTTCGATCTTCTTCTCCCAATTTCGGGCTACCAATTCGGCCCCGGCTCGGATTTCCTCTCGGAAGATTTCCTTCTCGGGGAAGAAGAACTCGAATTTCAAGAGATCCCGAAGATTCATCACTTCAGCCCAGAAGCGATCCAGAAACTGGTCCCGTGGTCCATCGATCGCATGCAACAAAGCAAGCTCAGAGATTGCGCTGCCGACGAAGAAGTGAACGATCGTGTTTCGGTAGTAGGCGGCTGCGAGTTGTTGACCGTCCCCAATGCCATAAACGGTCTCGAGACCTCCATCGAAGCGTGTCAGCACGTCATTTTCGACGAGCGCGTTCAGGGTGAACTCGATGCCTTCGTCATTGTCGAGGTGGTCGAAGTCCGCGGTCGTCGGCAAATCGCGTCGGCGAACGATTTCGAGCAGATTTGTGAGGCTTCGGCGTGTCTCGCCGACCGTGAGTGCCTGGCCGGTCGTCCCGAGCAGGGCGAGGGTGACAAGCGACGTCGGTGTGATCGGTGTGACGCGATTGATGCGGACCGAGACTTCGAAGGCGAGTTTTTCGAGGTCGAAGCGATTGCCTGCGGCAATCGGTGCCGCATGCGCGGGGTCACCGAGTTGTTGTCGCAGTGAGAGTGGTTCGCCGAAGGCGATGTGGATCTGCCCATAGCGGCGCTTGAGTCCCCGAATGAATCCGACGAGCCAGGAGAAGCCTTCCTTTTGTTTGACACCTCCCCTTTGTTCGGCGACATAGCTGCCGAGATCCTGGATCTGGTCATAGGCGATGGAGACCGGAACCAGATAGACATCGTCGCTCTTGCCGCGGCGAAACGAGTCGACGACGTTGGCCAGCAGGCCGAACCGTGGTGGCAGGAGTTTTCCCGATCGGGATCGTCCCCCTTCTATGTACCACTCGAGGGGAAACCGCTTTTCGATCAAGTAGTCGATGTAGTGGGCGAGTACGTGTTTGTAGACGGGGTTGTCACGAAAGGTTCGGCGAATGAAGAACACGCCGCTTCGTCGGACCAGAGGTCCGAGCGGAAAGAAATTCATGTTGATCCCGCCGGCCGTGTGATTCGGCGGAAGTCCGTGCGCGTGCAGGGCGTATTGCAGGACCAGATGATCGAGGTTCGATTTATGCGTCGGCAGAAAGACGACGGGATGCCGTTCCTCGAGGGCCGCAATCGTCTTCATTGCCGTCTGGTCGTAGACCAGGGACTCATCGTATCCGCGCGTATACATCCACCGGATCAGCTGGATGACCAGGTCGATGACGAGGGGGCTATGGGTCGCAGCGATCTCTTTCAGATAGCCCGCCGCTTCGGAAGCGAGACGTCCAACGGACACACCACTTCGGCCCTCGCTTCGAAGTTCGTCGACGATTTGCGCCAGTCCGCCACGGAATGCCGGTCGGCCCAGGATTTCCTCGCGTACGATTCGGGGCACCTTGTAGCGCGCGCCACGCACGTGTCGCTCGGCCCGCTCGAGAGCGAGTGTGGCTTTTTGTGAGACGAATTTTGCAAAGCCGATCGTCTCGGCGGAGTTCGGTCCGCAGGCCTCCATCCATCGCTCGCGAAGGTTGGAGGCGAGCGCGGGCTCGCCGGCGACGATCACACATCGATCCGGATTGCTTCGCAACACCCAGGACTGGCGCAGCCAATTCGGATCACGCGGATCACCCCCTGTCAGGAGGCCAAGAAGACTGACCGTGCGCTCCCCGTCGCGGAGTGGGGCGCGCCAGATTACACGCAACGGTGCCATCAAGGGATCGCCCATGGTCGCGAGCGCGTCCTCGAGTCTCGGGTCGAGCTGCGCTCTCCGACTGCGGCGCCGCGAAGATGGGATCGCGATCGTCTCGACCGTGACATCATTGTGGGATTCTCCGGACGAGTCGGT
>CAZMFM010000007.1:13163-80790 GCA_964565565.1 uncultured Spirochaetaceae bacterium
CGGACGAGTCGGTATCGGAGGAAGGTTCTTCGGTGCCGGCGGGTAGTTGATGGCGGTCGGGTCGGTGCGAGGCGATCCAGCGCTCGATCAGTCGCCGCTCCAAGCGACTCGACGCGTCGACCAGGAACACGATCCGGTGACCCGGATGGGTCGTGGGCCAATCTGGGTCGGCCACCGACGTCGGAGGCAATTCGGCTGCCATCCGATCATTCTACCTGGATTTTTGGCTGATGCGCAGTCCATCTTGCCACTTTGTGGCCCTGGGGTCCGATGCCTCGGTGGCTCACGTCTGATGTTGGTTGGCGTGAAAGTCGGATTGGCTCGCTATTGTCGCCGCCATGCCTACGCCAGTGCCTTGTTCAGTGCAAAATGCGGCCGCGATGCTCGAAAGAGTGGATCGGCTGGGAATCCCTCTTGGCCCCGGCCAGCCGCTCGGGCTGTTGCGTGCTTTGGGCGATCGGGATGACTGGATTCGCTTGGACGTCTTTGGCGCGCTGCTAGTCAATCTCTTTCCGCTCTTTGCAAAGCCTGGCGTGCATCTGCGATCGGGGTTCTTCGGGCCGGCCGAACGAGCGCTGCGAGCAGCCGGACATAACGTTTCATTCATCCCCGCAGACTTCCGGCGCTTCAAGGAGATTGCCGAGCGCTTCGACGCGCGCGTCGTTGCGACAGCGGCCGCGCCGCCCGACAAGGATGGACGAATTTCTCTTTCACTTCATGCTGGAGCGACCGTCCAGTTGGTCGAGGCCGCCGCGAACGATCCGGAGAAACTGCTGATCGTCGAGACCAGCCCGTCCTACCCGCGCACGATGGGGATCGAGCCGGCTCACCCTCACTCGATTTCCCTCGACCAGGTCGATGTCTGGATCGAAGGTGAAGAAGAAGCTCCCGTACTCCCGGACGCTGTCGCCGGCGAAGTCGAGGTCGCGATCGCCTCACAACTCGCCCACTTCATCAAACCGGGTGCGACGCTTCAAACGGGAATTGGTGGCATACCCAACGCGGTGGTCGAATTGCTCGCGAATGGAAGTGACGGCGGTTACGGCGTGCATAGCGAGATGTTCACGACCGGACTCATGCGCCTCCACGAAGCCGGCAAGATTTCGAATCAGAAGGGAATTTTCGATGGCCTGTCGATCACGACCTTCGCCATGGGCTCGCGAGCGCTCTACGATTGGCTCGATGGCAATGAACTCGTCCGGTTCTTGCCGGTTGAGATCGTGAATGATCCCGCCGTGATCGCGGCCAATCGAGGAATGGTTTCGATCAACGGCGCACTTTCGATCGACCTCTTTGGGCAGGTCGTCGCAGATTCGATCTCCGGTGTGCAGCATTCTGGAATTGGTGGGCACGAGGATTTCCTGGCCGGTGTGGGTCGAGTGGCGGCCGGACGCTCGGTGATCTGTTTGCCCTCGACGGTCGAAATAAGTGGCCGAAGGCAATCTCGGATCGTTGCAGAATTGCCCGGAGGCTCCCTGGTGACGAGTCCGCGTCATCAGGTCGATGCCGTCGTTTCGGAATTCGGTGTCGCGGAGTTGGCCGGTCGGACCGTCGAGGAGCGGGCCCGGGCGCTTGCGGAGATCGCTCACCCATCGGTGCGGGACGACCTTTTTGACGCAGCAAAGGAGATCGAACGCCTGGGCGTGTTGCGACGCCCACCTCCTCTATCCTGACCTCGCTGCTTCGTACGGGCTGCTAGCATGAGCGCCGCGCCGCCCATGAGGAGATTCGAATGCGTGTTTCGACCCGCCTCGCGCCTATTGCGCTGATTGACTCGGCGACCGATCAACCCGTTCGCCTGGGGGATCTGTGGCAACGCCGAACCGTTGTGCTGATCTTCCTGAGACATTTCGGTTGACTCTTCTGCCGTGAGCAAGTCGCGCAGTTGCGCGACCGAATCCCGGCCTGGCGTAGCCAGGATGTCGATGTCGTCATTGTTGGAAATGGCAATCGCGATTTTGCGGAAGATTTTCGGACAGAGTTCGAGCTCGAAGATCAGCTGTTAGTCGATCCCGATTTACATGCCTATCGAGCAGCGGGACTGCGTCGAGGGCGGATTGAAGCCGCCTCCCCTCAGCTGATGGGAAATGCGATTCGAGCGCTACGAAGCGGTGCGCGCCAGACGAAGGTCATGGGCGATCCATGGCAACTCGGGGGCGTACTCGTCTTTGCGCCGGGTGGTGAGCTTCGATTTCGCCATGTCTCTGCCGCAGCCGGGGATCATGCCTCGCTCGATGCGATCGAAGCGGCACTCGACGAGTCCGCCGAGGGAATTGACGAAGAGAGTCAGACCTCGTCGCCCTGGGCGCCGGCGGCGAATGCGTTACGTCCCGCGCTCGATGTGTCGCCGTTCCTTTCCTTCGATCGGCTCGGCTTTCAGCGGCATTCGATCGGTTTTGATCCCGCAGACCTGGAAGTGGATCTCTACGGTCGTCGCTGTCTCGTGACAGGATCGGGCGCAGGCATAGGATACGAAGTGGCGCTCGCCCTTGCAGACCTTGGTGCGGAAGTCGTTCTACTCTGTGATGAAGGCGAGTTGGTGAAGGAGGCCGTCGCGTCGATTCGCGAATCGACGGGCAATCGCAGGGTGACCGTTCAGGATCTCGATCTCGCGAAGAACGCATCGATCGACGCCGCTGTCACCGATTTGCGAAAGAGCCCCGTCGATGTGCTCATCCATTGCGCGCGTACCTTTTCCGAAGAGCATGTTGCAACAGAGGGCGGCGCCGAACTGACCTTTGCAACCCATGTCCTGGGCCCCCATCGACTAACTAGCGGCCTGTCCTCTGCGCTCGAGTCCTCGGATGACGCGCGCGTGATCTGGGTCTCGTCGGGCGCCATGCTCACTCGTCGCCTGAACATGGAGGATCCGAGCTGGATCGAGCGAGACTACGATGCGGCCGTGGCGTTTGCTGAGACGAAGCGGGCACAGGTCGTGCTCGCCGAACTCTGGGCTGAGGCTTTCGACGGAACGTCGGTGCATGTCAATGCGATGCATCCGGGTTGGGTCGACCTGCCTATCGTTCGCCGTTCGATTCCGCTCTTGCGGAAAATGGCGAAACCGATTCTGAGATCTCCAGCGGAGGGTGCGGATACGATTGTCTGGCTTGCGGCGTCGCATGCTGCCGAGGGACGCACGGGTCGATTCTTCTTTGATCGACAAGCCGTCCGGACGCATTGGCTGTCGACGACGCTCGAAGCGCGAGAGGATCGCGATCGACTCTGGCAGATCTGTGAAGCGCAGTAGAGTCTCGCCTAAAGGCAGGTCGAGCGGAGAGGCGCCTATCTCCGTGGGCGTTGGCTCAGGAAGAGGGACTGGAACGGTTGCCTCGTCAAGCCGGATCGGGTGGGGTGTCGGGGTTCCGGTCGAGCGGGAGTTTGATCGAAGCCTGGGTGCCGCATTCCGCACGATTGATGAGTTCGATCGTTCCCTTGTGGTCGGCGACGATTCCATCGGCCACGCTAAGGCCGAGTCCCGTCCCGCCCTGCTCGAGTCTCGTTGTAAAGAAAGGGTCGAAGACTTCCTGGACACGCTCCGCGGGAATGCCACAACCGTCGTCAAGGATGTCAATCGTCGCGCTGTCTTCGTCTGCATCGAGGAGGATGCGGACGGGCTTCTTCGGTCCGGATTCGATCGCGTTGCGCAAGACGTTCACCAGCATTTCTTCGATGTCGACCTTGCTGATCCGGACTGGAACGGGATCTACCCGGCTTTCAAATTTGAGTAGAACGCGGTGTTCATGGGCGTAGCTGTCCACGAGCGCCAGCGCGGCGGCAACGACTTCAACGAGATTCTCGCGCTCCTTCTCGGAGGCCTCGCCTCTCGCGAAACGCCGAATGCCACGCACGATCGTTCCGCAGCGTTTGGCCTCGCTCTCGATGTCCTCGAGCGCCTTTTTCCATTGGCCTCGTTCTTCCGGTTGGTCTTCACAAAGCAGTGCGAATTGGGCAGCGGCCAGCATCGAGCCGACGGGATTGTTGATCTGATGAGCCATGCCGGCAGCCACTGTGCCCAACCATGCCAGGCGGCGGGCTTCCCGTAGCTGAACCCGAGATTGTTTGAGATCGCGCGTACGCTCCGCGACGAGATCCTCCGCGCGTCTCAATTTGTCGAGATCCTTGATGGCTACGACAACGGTCGGTCCTTTTAAGTTGGCCGATGTTCGCGACAAGCCGGCATGAATTCGAACCCGGCGGTACTGGCCATCCGGCTTGAGAGAACGGTATTCGGCCGCAGATTCACCCTTCTCGATCGCCGTCTTGAAGAGGGCGGGAAGCAGTGCCCGGTCGTCCGGGTGAACAAACCGGTCCCAGTCGGCCAGTTCGCTATCCAGCCCGACAAAGCCGTCCTCTTCTTCGGAAGGCCCGGCGAACCAGATCAACTTGGGATCTCCGCGATCAGAGAAGTCCAACTCGAAGCAGTTGTCCCCGGACAGTTTCGCAATGCGGCGTTGCCGTTCCTGGCTGAGTAGGAACGCCTCGTTGGCCTGGATCTTTGCTTCAACTTCGCTTTCGAGATCCTGGACGACAGCGTCGAGCGCCTGGGTCCGTGCCGCTACGCGCTGGTCCAGTTCACCGTTGAGCTTTTGCAGTTCTGCCTGCGCATAACGCCGTTCGATTTCATTCGTCGCGAGACGTGCGAGTGCTGTCAAGAATTCTCGATCAGGCTCGGAGAGCGCTCGGGGCTCGTGTCCCATGACGCAAATCGAACCGATCCTGAATCCATCGTGTGTTTCGAGCGGGTGTCCAGCGTAGAAGCGGATTCCGTCGTCTGGGGAGACCAGTGGGTGCCTCGATGCCGTTTCATCGAGGCTCGCGTCGTAGAGGTGGTAGATGCCCGAGTTCTTGATCGTGGTGGCGCACAGGCCTTCGATTCGCGCGCACTCGGGATCGCTGATGCCATGGCGCGATTTGAACCAGATTCGCTCGCGATCGATCAATCCGATCAGGCAATAGGGAACCTTGAAATAACCCACGCCCATCTTGACGAGATCATCGAAGCTTTCTTCGCTCGGTGTATCGAGCAAAGCGTAGCGATGCAGGGCTTCCAGCCGGCTTTCTTCGAACTCGGGGTCGGCGATCGACACATTTTCAGGATTGAGTGGCACTGGACCCCCAAAACAATCTCTGCGCGATGATGCCTTGCCTCGACCAGGTTTTGTAGTCGGATTTCGAGTGCGCACGGCGAATCCGTCTTTAGGCGAGGGCCTAAGGCTACATGTCCGAAGTTGCCTCGGTTGGAGGAGTTGCCATCGAGTGACGGAGCCGGGTCTCGCTCAGGACTAGAGTCGACTATCGTGGAGATCGCGAGGATGTAGCCATCGCCCCCCTGGCTGAAACATTTCTGCGTCCCGGGGACGCGTGGACGAGGAAAGTCGTGAATCGAGGGAGCCTGTGCCCCTGATCGGTTGTCATCAATGCGACGGAGTCGTCGAGGAGCCTTGGGTTCCCGACGGGGGCTCTGCCATTTGTCTTCGCTGTGGGGGAACGCTGTTCCGGCGTCGACGTCAAACCGTCGAGGTGACGCTCGCTCTCGCAACCTCCGCCGCGATCCTGCTCATCGTCGCCAACGCCTACCCCTTTCTCGGCTTTGAACTCCAGGGTCAGTCCTCACAGACGACGCTTGCCGGCGGGGTCGTGTCGCTCTGGAATCAGGGCCAGTACGCGGTATCTGGGCTCGTCTTTCTCACGACCATGTTGGCGCCAACGAGTCAGGTCCTCTTGCTGCTCTACGTGCTGGCGCCGATTCATCTCGCCTGGTCCGCACCGGGCGCCACCGTTGCTTTTCGATGGGTCGAACGATTTCGTCCCTGGAGCATGATGGAGGTCTTCTTGATCGGGATCTTCGTTGCCCTCGTCAAGCTCTCCGACATCGCCGAGATCAGACCCGGCATCGCGCTCTGGGCCTTCGTGTTGTTGATTCCAACCCTGGCCGGCGCCCTCGCTTTTCTCGACGCCGAAATCGTTTGGCGACGAATCGAGAACACCAAGTGAGCGCGTCCTCCTCCGAGTTGATGGCTTCTCATGTCCAATGTTCCATCTGCAATCTCGTGATGTTCCTTCCAGGAGATGCCGCACATTCACGGCTGGGTTGCTCACGTTGCGGATCGGTGGTGCATCGGCGAAAACCCAACAGTTTGATGCGGACCTGGGCCTTCTTGCTCGGGGCGATTATTTGTTATGTGCCCGCGAACCTCTACCCGATCATGAAAACGACGTCGTTCGGCTACACACAATCCGACACGATCCTTTCCGGTGTGGTCTATCTCTTCAAGTGGGGGCAATGGCCCCTCGGAATCATCGTCTTTGTCGCGAGCGTCGTCGTTCCCATTCTGAAGATCATCATGCTCTCGGCGCTGGTGTTTTCGGTTCAGCGCCGCAGTCAGTGGCGGCCCAGGGAGCGTGCGCGCATCTACCGGGTCGTCGAAGTCATTGGCCGTTGGTCGATGGTCGATGTCTATGTCGTAACGATCCTTGTCGCGCTGGTTCATCTGGGTTCGCTGGCTTCGGTCGAAGTTGAACAGGGTGCAGTTTTCTTTGGTGCCGTGGTTGTGCTGACGCTTCTGGCAGCGCAAAGTTTCGATCCCCGGTTGATTTGGGATCAGATAGAGAACGACGATGAGTGACGAAACCAGAGCGCACGGCGGCGGGCGATTCGACCCGGACGGTTCGGAGCATTCGAAGGGCTCTGGCGGCTCCGTTCCAGGCGTGGTCGTACATGATCGCGCCCGCTTCTCGATCGTTTGGCTGGTTCCGTTGGTCGCGGCCCTGGTGGGGCTCTATCTGGCCTATTCGGCTTGGATGGAGACGGGCCCGACGATCACCATCACCTTCGAGAGTGCGGAGGGTCTCGCGGCGGGTCAGACCAAGCTGAAATACAAGCGAGTCGATGTCGGACTCGTCGAATCGGTCAGGCTGACCAGCGACCTCTCACACGTCGAAGTGACGGCGTCGATGTCGAACGATTTCGCGCAATATCTCACGACGGAAACGAGATTCTGGGTCGTTCGCGCGCAGGTTTCGGCCGGCCAGATCACCGGCCTCGATACCGTTCTGTCCGGCGTCTATCTCGCCGTCGACCCTTCGCGCGAAGGCGATCGCGCGCGCAGTTTCGTGGGCCTCGAGGTGGCGCCGGTCGTGACGTCAGACAAACCCGGGACGCTCTTCGAGTTGCGTGCACAGGACCTCGGGTCGCTCGAAATTGGTGCCCCCGTCTATTACCGATGGCTTCGTGTCGGGCAGGTCGCCGGATATGAACTGGCCGAAGTCGACGAGCATGTGAGTGTGCAGGTCTTCATCGAGTCGCCTCATGATCGCCGCGTGAGGTCGACCACCCGTTTCTGGAATGCCTCGGGGCTCGACGTGGCGGTGACGGCCAAAGGTGTTCAGATCGACTCTCCTTCTTTGATCGCGATGTTGGTGGGTGGCGTGTCGTTCGAGACGCCGGCGACGGTGACCGTCGCGCAAGATGTTCCCGAGAACATGGTCTTTGAACTCTATCCGAACAAACAAGCAATGCGGCAGCCGCGCTATCTCGATAAGCGACGCTTCCTGCTCTATTTCGATGGCTCGGTGGCCGGTCTCGAGGCGGGTTCGAACGTGGAGTTTCGCGGAATCAAACTCGGCGAGGTGCTCGAAGTGGACATGGTATTCGATCGAGAGAGCAACGAGATCCTGACGCCGGTCGTGATCGAGATCGAACCGGAACGATTCGGCTTGGAGGCCGGGAATGGTGAGGATCTCGATCGCCTACGGAACATGGTCGCTGAGGGCTTTCAAGCGAAATTGACGACTAGCAGCCTGCTGACCGGACAGAAAACGGTCGAATTCGGTTTCTTCAAACTTGGAGCGCCCGGCGAGATCCGAATGGACGAGATCTATCCTGTGCTGCCGACCGTGTCGAGTGGCTTCGATCTGATCACGGATCGCGTGGCTCGCATCGTCGAGAAAATCGACCGGATTCCGATCGAGTCGATCGGGCGAAATCTCGAAGACGTCCTGCAGGGCTTCTCGGAAACCCTCGAAGAAGTGAAACAGCTGGCAGGCGCTGCGAATGAGGACCTCCTTCCGAGTTTGTCGGCGTCGCTGGACAAGCTCGGAGAAACATTGAGTTCGGCCGAGACCATGATCGCGCCCGAGTCTGAGATGGCCCAGGATCTCGAACGCTTGGTGGGCGACCTTTCCGAGGCGGCTCGCTCGATTCGATCGTTGGCGGAACGGCTCGAGGAACATCCAGAAGAGTTGCTGAGAGGGAAGAGCGAATGACAAGATGGACGACGGAGAATTCCGCGATGATCTTCCCCTGCTTCCGGATGAGTCGGGCCATCTTGCTCCTCCTGGCCCCGCTGCTCATTGCCGGCTGTATCGGTCGCAGCCCAAACGTCCGCCATTTCGTCCTTGGCGCTTCGGATTCTCCCGTCACCGTGGAGCGCGCCTCGGAGGCTGCGGTGCTTATCGGGCCGGTCCGATTGCCCGCCTATCTCGAACGGGCGCAGATCGCGAAGCTCGGAGACGGCGGCGAGATTTTTCTCGACGAGTTCAACCGCTGGCTAGGGGGTTTCGAGGAGAACCTTGTTAGGGCGATTTCCCTCGGCCTGGCTCGAGAACTCGGATCCGACAGGATTGTTGCCGCCCCGTCCAAGGCGCCCTTTCCGCTCGACTTCCAGGTTCGAATTCATGTGGACGATCTGATTGTCGAAGCTGCCGGGGATCTGCGTGTGCGCGTTCGCTGGGCGCTGATTTCGAAGTCGGACGACGCGGCGCCTCGCCTCTTCGTGATGGACGAGCGATTCTCGTCCGATGGCGGTTCTTCCGCCGCCGACGTCGTGCGAGCGCATGACGCAGCCTTGTCCGAGCTCGTGCGGCGCATCGCGGACGAGATCGTACGCCTCGAGCGCTCGCGCTGAATTGACGACCGCTTAGGTCCTCGGGTGCGTCGTTTTGGGGCACTGAGTGAGTGGATGACTCCTTGGGTGCGTTTGTGCGGAACGCCCGCGAGGACGACAGGCAGGTTCGTCGGAAACTCCGATTCCCGCTCAGCAACAGCGGGATGCATACCGATGCCAGGGCCTGCGGCATATCCTTCGCCCGCTCGTAACAAGAGAAGCGTCACCCGAGGCGCTCGTTGATCAGGGAGTAGATTTGGCATGACAGGTAAAGACGATGTCGACGCTGGAACCCGGACGCGTAAGGAAATTGTCTTGCACGAAATTCGGAGTCATCGCTTCGGCTATTCAGTGCTGGCAATCTTCGTCCTGGCGGGACCCGCGCTCGCGCCCTTCCTCTTTCCCCAGGCGTCGCCCGCGGCCGCCGCAGTCGGCGGTCTGGCTTTCGGCCTCTACGCTGCGCTGTGCGCGGTGCCCCAAAAATTTCTTTGACACCGGACCGATCAAAAGGGGAAGACATGGGAGCCATCGCGGCCGCAGGACTCGAAGCCTGGCATCGGGTCGTTCACAACATGAGCGACGAGACACTCGATGAATTGCTTGCCGACGATGTCGTCTTTCATTCTCCGGTTGTCCATTCGCCGCAGCAGGGCAGGGCACTCACGAAGCTCTATTTGATGGCGGCGTTCAATGTCTTGCCCGGTGATTCGAAGGCTGCCGCGGATACGGGCTCGAGTGCGGATACGAAGAAGGCCAAGGGTAGCTTTGGCTACGTTCGCGAAGTCGTCGGGGATCAGGATGTCGTGCTCGAATTCACGAGCGAGATCGATGGCATTACGATCAACGGCGTCGACATGATTCATTTCAATGACGATGGCAAGATCAGCGACTTCAAGGTGATGATTCGGCCGCTGAAGGCCATCCAGAAGATTCACGCCCAGATGGCCGCGATGCTCGAATCCTTGAAAAAGAGCGACTGATCCTCCGGCCTTTGCCCGCTTCGATCGATTCCCGTCGCATGGACGTTTCAGCGGCTTCGCCCGCTATGATCCCAGGCGATGTCTACACCCACTCCGCCCCGCCGTCGCTATCAGCTTCGCCGCGAGGAACTCAACGAGCAAATCGATCAGCTCCTCGACGCCGCACGCCGTGAGGATGCAGCGGACGAGGATGTGGACCTGGCGCGTCAGATTCTGGTGACGGGTGTTCATCTGTTGCGGGACGAGACTTCCCGAGCCGAATTGAAGCTCGTCAACAGTGCGCTGAAAGAGCTTCGCCATGCCTTTCGCGTGTTCAAGCCCTACTCGGAACTTCGCAAGGTCGCGATCTTCGGTAGCGCGAGAACGGATCCCGACCATCCAGATTGGCGTCACGCACATGCCTTCGCCGAGCGAATCGTTCGTGCCGGTTGGATGGTCATTACCGGGGCCGGGGGCGGGATCATGGGTGCGGCGCAAGGGGGCGCCGGGCGTCATGCCTCCTTCGGCGTGAATATTCGCCTGCCCTTCGAGCAAGAAGCGAACGAAGTCATCGCGGGCGATTCGAAGCTGATCAATTTCAGGTACTTCTTCACGCGGAAAGTCGTCTTCGTGAAAGAGGCCCATGCGATTGCGCTCTTTCCCGGCGGATTCGGAACCCATGACGAGGGCTTCGAGGCATTGACCCTGATTCAGACCGGCAAGAGCGAGATGGTTCCGATCGTTTTCGTCGACGAGCCGGGCGGAAGCTATTGGCGCGACTGGCTCGAGTATGTGGAGACCCATCTGGCCGACCGTGGGTTGATCGCGCGCGACGACCTGAAACTTTTTCGCGTGGCCGATTCGGTCGATGAGGCGGTTGAGGAGATCGAAGGCTTTTATCGAAACTACCATTCCAGTCGTTATGTCGGAGGAAAGCTCGTCCTCCGTCTTCATGTCGCACCGAACGATGTGCAGCTCGAGGCGCTGAACGACGATTTCTCGGATCTACTCGACTCGGGAAAGATCGAGCGGACGGAAATACTTGCGGGGGAAGACGGCGAGATCGCTCATCTGCCTCGGTTGCGCCTGCATTTCAATCGCCGGTCCGTCGGTCGTCTGCGAGTTCTGATCGATCGACTCAACGAGTTCGCTGAAGCAGCAGCCCCTCCCAGCGATGCGCGTCGCCGAGAGATCTTCGAGACGCCCGTGTCAGAAGAGCAAGCAGAAGAGGAATGCGAAGAGGACGACTAGGCCGAGTCGGTTGACGCTTGTTCGAACTCGGAGATTTTGGGGAACGCGGACATGTCTGAAATCGCCCGGATCGGAATAACCGGGTTCAGCGATACGAATCGGGTCACAGGACGGCCTTGAGTGGCTCTGAGGCGTACGGGGCAGATTGGACTCACCCTTCGAAGGGTTCGATCTTGGCAACCCCTCGGCATCACGGAATTGCACAGGACTTTCGCCGACGGCTCTGGCCGCCGAGGGCAGGGGTGGTCCCCTCTCCGGCGCGAGCCGAATACCCTCCGCCACCGGCATTCTTGGTCCGCAGGGCGTGAAGTAAGAAAGCGACCCGGCTCGACCCGGGCTGTCGCAGGTTTTATCCAAGAGCGGCGAATCGAATCGGTCGTGCGATTCCTTTGCCTCCGGCGTCGGCACTAGCGTAGTATCGAAGGACCGTCTCACCGTATTCGCGCCCACCGCAATCTGGTAGACCCATCGAGGATGCCGATCGATGTGAGTCGACGGCAAATGACGAAGCGGCTGGTTGGGTCTTGGGACAACGAACTTGCCGGGGGACATAGGAGATTCCGTGGGGCCGGCGCAATCCACGGGCTGTAGCGTGTTGTACGCGTTCGATGCCGTGGGGTAAATCGTTCAAGGAGGAGTGAGTTCGGGTGTCGATGCGTGCAACCTTGACCGTGATGGGTGGTCTGCCGAACCAGGCCGGGCAGGTCTTCGAGGTCGGCTCGGGGACAACGACCCTGGGACGCGGTCTGCGTTGCGACATCCAACTTGCCGATCAGAGTATTTCCCGCCTACACGCTGAACTCGTGTGGGAAGGCGGCGATCTCATTCTCCTCCACATGAGCCAAGTCAATCGCACGCTCGTGAATGGGGTCGAAATTGGCGAGCGAGTATCGCTTTCCGGTGGCGAAGAACTTCAGTTCGCCGATCGCGTCATTCTTCGGGTGAAAATCGAATCGCATGGTATTGCGAAGTCGTCGGCAGATCCGGATACAGACGGCGCGGCATCCATGTCCGCTGTCGATTCCACGCACGTCGGGGATGCCGTTCCACCCGCTCCAGCATCAGCCGATCGGCCCGCGCAGTCCCGCCCGGCGGCCGCACCGAGCGCGGCGCCGAAGCCTCGTGAGTCCGATTCGGCTTCGGTCGCGCGGCCCGCTGTATCCCCACCCGAGGAGGCTGTTGCCGAATCTGTCGCAGGGGTGAGCCGCTCGCATCCTAGTTCCGAGAGGGGACCGGCGCCGGACCCCGCCAGCCTGAATCTAGCCATCATCGGCGCGGGGCCAGCGGGGATCGCGGCCGGAGTCCGAGCGGCCGAAAAAGGAGTTCGACACGGACTCTACGAGCGATCCGTACTTGCCGACACGATCGTGAAATACCAAAAGGGCAAGTTCGTGATGGCCGAGCCCGTACAACTCCCTTTGCAGGCAGATCTCAAGATGGTCTTCGAAGAGGCCGTGCGCGAACAGATTCTCGAGTGGTGGGCCGAAGCGGTAGAGGGTGCGGGGACGAATCTGGTCGAAGCCTGCGAGATCCTTTCGATCGAGGGAGAAAAGGGCGCCTTCAAGATCCACGTGCGCGACGGGGGTGGTGCGCGAACCATCGATGCCACGCATGTCGTGCTCGCGATCGGCGTTCAGGGAGATCTCCGCAAATTCGGCGTGCCCGGCGATGATCAGCCCTGGGTGACCTACCAGCTCGACGACCCGAAGGCGTATGAGGATCAACGCGTAGTAGTTGTGGGCGTTGGTGATGCGGGCATCGAGAACGCCATCGCGCTCGCCGAGAATGGCAACGACGTGACGATTGTCAATCGTCGCGATGAGATTGATCGTGCGAAACCGATGAATCGGGCTGCCATCGAAGCGAAGATCAAATCGGGTGAAATCAGCTATCTGCCGAATGCGAGCGCGGATCGGTTCGACGCGGACGGTGCCGTCTTTCGGACAAAGGACGGTGCGGAGATCAAGGTAGAATGCGATCTCGTCATCGGCCGACTGGGTGCGACACCGCCTCGAAATTTTCTCGAAGAAATCGGCGTCGCGTTTCCGAGTCGCGATCGAGAAGCGATTCCCGACGTGTCGGATCAGTATGAATCGAACGTGCCTGGCATCTACATGGTCGGCGCACTCGTCGGGTACCCGCTCATCAAGAACTGCATGAACCAGGGCTTCGAGGTAGTGGAACATATTCTCGGAGAGCCGGTGAAGCCGGCGGATGAACCCGTTCTGGCCGAGAAGTTCAAGGAAATCGGTGGAGCCGTCAGTGTTGTGCTCGAGCGGATCCAAGAGTCCGTTCCAACGTTCGCTCCGCTCACGTCCGTTCAACTTCGTAGTTTGATGTTTGAGTCGACGATTCGGGTCGAACCTCCCGGTACGGTCATCTACCGGCGAGCGGATTTCGACAACACGTTCTTCTCAATTCTAGAGGGCGAGGTCGAGCTGGCCTTCCTCGACAATTCGGATCCAACCGTGCCCGAGGACCTCCGCAAGGAGAGACGGATCAAGCACGGCGCCGGGCAGTTTTTCGGAGAGGATGGCCTGATTTCGGGGCGTCGCCGGGGTGAGACGGTGACGACGACGACTCGGTGCGTCCTGGTCGAGACGCCGCGTAACGCGATGACCAAATTGACACGATCCGTCGAGGACGTGAAGAGGGTGATCGATACGGCGTACGTCAACTCGGCCTTGGCAACGCTTTTCCCATCGCTTGCTAGCGGCGCGCGCAAGCGTTTGGCCTATCGGGCCGAGACACGCCTGTTCCGAGCGGGCGAAAACATTTTTGTCGAGGGGGACGAACCCGACGGCCTGCACCTGGTTCGCCGTGGAACCGCCGAAATCTACATGAAGCACGAAGGGGTCGAAGAGCAGATCGACTCGATTCGAGCGGGTTCAACGATCGGGGAGATGGCCGTTCTCCATCCGGGTAGCACGCGAACCGCGTCGGCCCGCGCGGGCGTCGACTGTGAGACCGTGTGCTTCCCGACGGACATCATTCGCTCCTATGTCGAATCTGAGCGGGAAGTGAGGGTCTATCTCGAATTGAAGGAGCAGGAATTCATCATTGCCGATGCCCGGCGACAACATGGTCGCGGGACGATGATGTTCTTGCAGAAGGCAGGTGGAAAGGAAGCGACCGATCTTCTGATGATCGACGAATCGTTGTGTGTCCGGTGCGACAACTGCGAAAAGGCGTGTGCCGAAACGCATGGTGGCGTGTCGCGATTGAACCGGGAAGCGGGGGCGACGTACATGACGAGCGCGGGAAGCGCGCTTCACCTCCCTACGGCTTGTCAGCATTGTGAGAATCCAAAATGCATGACTGACTGCCCTCCGGACGCACTCAACCGGGACCCGAACGGTGAAGTCTGGATCAACGATGAGACCTGCATCGGTTGCGGGAATTGCGAATCGTATTGCCCTTATGACGTGATCAAAATGGCGAAGGTCGATGACGATCCCGGTTCGGGATTGTTGATGCGGCTCCTCTTTCCGCACCGTGCGACCAAGTCGAAAGCTGCTCCGGCGACGGGCGCCGCTGCCGTCAAGAAGGCGGTCAAGTGCGATCTCTGTCGTGATCTACCGGCGAAGAAGAGCAGTGCCGCGCGCGCGGCATGTGTCGCGTCGTGTCCGACGGGTGCGATCGTTCGGATCGATCCGGGAGAATACGTCGACGAAATCTACGAAAGGCAAGGCTAGGCGTGTGATCGGACCTCGTACATTTCTGGAGTATCAGAACTATCGTTATCTGAAGATCTCGCTCGGAATCTTGCTCTTCTCGGTCATTGCCTATGCAATAGACGACCCGCCGGGTGGTCGCAGTGGCAGTTCATGGACTGGGTATGGCTTAGGCACGGTTGCGGCGATGACGATCTTCTGGCTGATGTGGCTGGGGGTTCGCAAGCGCGACTACACCTCCACCGGTGCACCTCTGCGGGGCTGGGTTTCAGCGCATGTCTATCTCGGGACGATGCTCCTTTTCGTCGTCCCACTTCACTCGGCGTTCGAGTTCGGTCTGAATGTCCATACCCTCGCCTACGCCTTGATGTGCGTCGTCGTGTTCAGCGGGATTCTGGGCGTGGCCTTCTACGCGCTCGTGCCGATCTCAATGACGCGGAATCGGAACAACATCACGCTCGATGCGATGTTGGCGCGAATCTCGGAAATCGACTCGGAATGCAGACTCGCCGCAGAAGGGCTGCCCGACTACTACGCGCAGGCCATTGTGACCTCGATCGATGAGACTCAGATTGGAGGAACGATTCGTTCGCAGCTCTCGGGGAGCGATCCGGATTGTGGGACGTCACGCGCCCTCAAACGGCTTCGAATCTCGGACATCGAACTCGATGTCGAAGGGAAAGCCCAGGAGCGGAAGCTCGTCGAACTGATCGCTCGAAAGCAACTACTCCTGAAACAGATCCGTCGCGATGTGCGCTACAAGGGTCTGCTCGATCTCTGGCTCATCGTCCACGTACCGTTTGCTTTCGCTACGTGCGCGGCCTTGATCGTCCATATCTTCGTCGTCTTCTGGTACCACTAATCCATGCGTGTTCAACTCACTGAAATCAAACTCCGCCCGACTGGGAAAAAGGTACGACTCGATCGCGACCTCGAGGTCGAATCGATCTTTGTCGGCCGCGGCCCAGACAATGACCTTTCACTGAAAGGGCTCACGATCTCGCTTCATCAGGCGACGATTCGGATGAGCGACGGGCGCGTCTACGTCGAAGCGGCTCCCGGGCAAGAGGTGAATATCAATGGCCTGATGACGATGGGTGAACGTCTCGCTGTCGGGGATACGATGCGGATCGGCTCCTGGGAATTGCGGGTTCTGGATCCGGGAACCGGCGTCGATGTTGCGATTGAATACGAAGAGGTCGAACGCAGCGAAGGAGAGCGAGCCGCTCTCGATACGCGTACGAGGCTCGGCCTCGAAGCGGGCCTTTTCGCACGGCGCCCGCTTTCGTGGCTGGGAATGGGATCGATCTTCGCGGTCTTCTTGATTCTGCCACTTTTCTGGCAGGCCGCGCAGTCACCCTGGAACACCGGCGATGTGAGTCGAGGACATGCCTACATCGAGAGCGACTGTCAAGAATGCCACTCTGGTTATTTTCAAAGTGTTCAGAACTCGGATTGCATGACCTGTCACCATGATATCGGTCGCCATGCACCAGCCGATCTTCAGCTGCCGGAACTCGACAACGCGAGTTGCGCGACCTGTCACCTGGAGCACCGAGGACGGGAAGTAGCGCTCGCGGATCTCGGGTCGGGATTTTGCTCGGATTGTCACGCAAACCTGTCACGGAAGGTTCCGGCGACCAAGCTCCAAGATGCGCGTGATTTCGGGACCGAACACCCGGCGATAAAACTGGCGCTCGTGAACGATCCGCGACGCGATCCAAAGTCCGTGACGGTCACTTCGGATCTCGTCGAAGTCTCGGGACTCGGATTCAGTCACCTCCAGCACGTAGGGAAGGCCGTGACCGGGCGAGGTGACGGAAAGCAGTATCTTCAATGCGGCGCTTGTCATGAGCCTGATGTTGCCGGCGCTTATATGTTGCCAATTCAGTTCGAGCAACACTGCCAGGACTGCCACCGATTGGACTTCGACTCGACGGTTGCCGCGGACTTCACTCCCCACGGCGATCCCGCAGAAATCCGTCGACGCATCCGAGGTCTCTATTCGACGCGGGTGCTCGACGCCAAGGTGAAGGATGCCGCTGCGCCACGACGTCTTCGTCTCCGACGACCCGGCACACGTCTGAGCCAAGAGGAAACGACGCTCTCGCGACAATGGGTGGAGCGCAAGGTGGCCGACGCTGAGAAGCGTTTCTACAACGACCGATCCGGGACTTGTGTGCTCTGCCACGTGCTCGAGCCCGGAGCGGCTAGCGACGGAGGAACGGGCATCGCTGCGGTTCAGCTCCAGACGATCTGGATTCCGGGTTCGATTTTCAGTCACGGCAGTCACGCGCCGTTCGCCTGCGGAAGATGTCATCCAGCCGCTGCGGTTTTCGATCCCGACCCGGATACGAATCTGCCGCGTCCGGCTTGGTCCGAGCCTGGCTCGATTCCCTTCGAACTGATCGTGCGAGATCCGACCACGAAGATCAGCGAGCAGTCGGCTGATATTTTGATTCCTTCGATCGAGACCTGTCGGGAATGTCACTCCGGGGCGGATGCCCGGGGAGGCGAAACGGTGCCGTCACCCTGTTCGATGTGTCACCCTTTCCACACGCGGAAGTTCGGGCCCATGACGGGAGAACGGGGGCCGGCGACGGAGGCCACAGCCGTACCGGAAGCGATCGAAGGCATGAACGAGGTAGCTGGAGATCGCGAGGGCGAGCCCAATGGAGCGTCGATGCCGCCTTCGGATGCCCCGGATCGGGTGTCACCAGATCGCGAACAAACATCGGTTCACACGTGGTCATCCGCTGGCAGACCGATCGGTTCTTGATTCGAAAAATTCAGCCCCTAATTCCTCTCAGGGAATGTAGAATCGAAAGCGACGAAAAAGTGTGCGGCCACAGGTTTGGCGAAGTGACCGGTTTACTGGATTCGATGAGGCGCGAATGACCGACTCGATAGGCCACAAAATCGCGTCACGTCGAAGTCGGTCACGGCTCGTGCCAAATTTTAATTTTGGAGGCGTTTGATGACTCTGCGTCGTGAGGCCCGCTCGCTAGTGGCCCTGGGTATCGCGCTCTTTACGGCGTTCGCTCTGTCTGGCTGCCAGACCGACGAGGTCGACAACGATCAGGTTTGCGCGTTCCAATGCGACTACACGGATGCCAACGCGTTTCTTTCGGTTCAGGATGTCGTCCAGATTATCGCGAACGCAATCGTAGAGGCGAATGCGAATGGAATCTCTGACCTGACGATCGTCGTGAACGATCACTTGAATAACGTGTTGGCGGTCTTCGATACGGATACATCGACGACCGACTATACGCTGATCACATCCGTTGGGAATCCGAACAGGGCGACGAATACCCCGTTCGTGGCGGAAGCCTTTGGCAATACCGCGGCATTCCCTGTGCCTGTGACCGGCGTGGATGCACTGAATACCGCCCTCGACGGAATCTATATCCCGAGCGGATACGGCGCGATCAGCAAGGCGGGAACGGCCAACTATTTCTCGACCCAGGGAAACGCCTTCTCGAGTCGCACGGCGAACACCTTGATCCAGCAGAACTTCGTTCCTGGTGAGACCGATCGACCCGGCGGCCCGCTCTTCGGGGTCCAGATCGCACAGCTCGTCTGCAGCGATGTCAACACGCGGCAAAACGTCGATGATCTCTCGAACTCCGAACAGGCGCCGGACCCGACGGATCTGCTCGGACCGCGGAGGCTCCCCGTTGGCTTCGCGGCGGATCCGGGGGGTCTGCCTTTGTACAAGGACGGAATTCCGGAACTCGATGCCACGCTGACACCGACGGGTCGAACGGGGAAGGTTGTCGTGGGGGCGGTCGGAATCGAATTCAACGGCATCTACGGTGTCGACAAGGACGCGACCGATCGAGACCGTAACCTCGAGGAGCGAATCGCAGTGGGGGCGACGCGGGGCTTCGAGGCTGATCCCGAGCGAAGAGCCAACCGCATCACGGTGGCCGGGCGCGCATTGCGATTTTTCGACGATGGGAAACTGCGCAGTGCGGCTTCGTCGGTTCCGTCACCGACCGCAGGCGATCTCCTGAACGAGGCTACGATCCTGGCGTTCCTGGATGGAATCAGTGGTCGAACGGGCGATTTCGTCAACGACGAATTCTTCTTTCCCTTCGACGAGCCCCGCCGCGGCGTGAACTTCCTCGATCCGGCATCGGGGGTCATTGCGGCCACGCTCGTGGCACCGGCGGCCGCGGCCGCGCAGGGTCTGTCCGATGCGCTTGGTGAGATTCTCGTGAATAGCGCCGGGGCTCCGCGTTACCCGGCCATCGATGGCGTGAATCCGGCACCGATCGCGGGCGATGTCGCAGGCGACGGGCTCTCTCAGGACGAGGTCCAGGAACTGCTAGTCAACGCTCTTCTGTTGGCGGAGAATACCCGGGCCCAGACCCGGACGCCCTTGGGCGGACAGGCTCGGATCGACGTGGCCATTGTAGACCTCGATGGAAACGTGCTGGGATTTGCGCGTTCACAGGACGCGCTGCTCGACGGAGTCGACGTCACAATCGCGAAGACGCGGCAGGCGGCGTTCTGGTCGAAAGCCAATGCGAGGACGCAACTCGAAAATGCGCTCGATCCGCTTGGGAACAACGGGTTGCTGAACGCCCAGGTCTTCGATGACTATGTGGCCATCGCGGCCAATTTTCTCGGCCTACCCGTTCCGGTGCTCGCGACGGATCCACCCTTCAACGGCGACATAGCATGGTCTTCTATCGCGCTCGGTGGAATCGCCAATCCCGACTTTCCGCCCGGGGTGGCCGATGCGGACGAAGGGCCACTCAGCCGAGCCGTGGGAGAGTGGAGCATCTTCAGTACTGGGATCCAGGCTGAAATCGTGCTGCCCGGGATCGCTCTTGGGTTGTGTGAAGAGGTGCCGGCGCTGGCCGATGTTCTTGACCAGTTGGGGCTGGTGGCTCCGCCGGCTTTGAGCCTCTTTCGTCTCGACGCCCCCGGCAACGCCTCGAGGCGGCTGTTTTGCCGGAACGTGAGGGCGGCTCTCATCGGGAGCCCGGACCCCGGCCAGCAGCTCAATTGCATTCAAGGCGTTCAGGATGGAAACGCAGGCTTGATCACCGGCCTTCAGAACGGCTTCCACATTTTTCAAGGAGCTGTTCCCGTCTACCGTGGTTCGACCCTGGTCGGTGCTTATGGCGTTTCCGGTGACGGAGCCGAGCAGGACGACTTCGTTCCCTTCGTCGCACTCGATGAAGTGAACAAGGCCCAGAGGCGACGTGGTGTCGCCAATCCGATCGGGAATGCTCCGAAGGCGATTCGAGCCGATAATATCTCTGTACAGAACGTCAACCTTAGATACGTCATCTGCCCACCTGCACCCTTCTTGAACAACAACGAACAGAGGGGATGTGACGGTCGATGAGAAATCTCATTCTTGTCAAGAATATCATTCTGGTGGGACTGGTCGGGTTCTTTCTCGTCATGGACGTGACGACGGCGGCCGCGTCGACACCACGAGATGAAGGGGGGGCGGCGAATTTGCGCGTCGGAAGCGGCCCCTTTGATTCTTTTGAGTTGGAGGGGTTCGTGTCTGGCCTCGAGATGCCTAACGTCAAAGACATCTTGATTGCGCAGGCGGATGACGAAGTGCCGCAACCGCGCCGTCGGCGCCGCCGCTTTCGACGTCCTGGTGGCAGTCGCGGCGAGGATGCGGGTCGGCCGACCGAGAAAACCCCTCCCCCGGTAGTGGATCGACCCACGACCGCCGAGCCTACGGTTTCTCGGCCCGACGGGATCGATCCGGCAATCGCCGAACCCTCGTCGCCACGACCCGGAACCCCTCCTTCCGGGCGGCCGCCGTCTGCACCACTCGATCCCCCGAAAGCGGAGACGTCCTCTCAAGACGATTCATCGAGTGGAGTCGCTCCCCAGCGGGCCGACGAGCGTGCCCCCACACCGAGTCCGGCTACGAAACCATCGCGTGATTCTTCAGGAGTGCCCGAGGCAACGGCGAAACGCCCTCGCCGCAGACCGCCGGAACGGTACGAAAACGAGTTGGCGGACTACGAATTCGCGCCCGTGCCGGACCGATGGCGAATCATCGAAAATCTCGGTGTCAACGAGAAATGGTATGACCCGTACAATCAGAACACGTTGAAAGGTGATCGGCCGATCCTGGGGACCAAGGATTGGTTCATCAATCTGAATTTCATCTACGACGCGGTCATCGAACCGCGACGGATCCCGACACCGACTGGTGTGGCGGGGTCGCGGGGAAAAGAGGTCGATCTTTTCGGCGACGGCGGACAGCTAGCCACAGCCCATACGTTCATCGCGTCGGTCGCCTTGCTGCAAGGCGACACGACGTTTCGTCCGCCGGATTGGGAATTTCGTGTCACGGTCGCAGCGAACGTCAACTATGCGCAAATCAACCAACTCGGTTCGCTGAAAGTTGATCCGCGTGAGGGCAATGAGCGGTTCGACTTCTTCATTGGAGTTCAGGAGGCGTTCATCGACAAGCACCTCTGGAATCGAACCGACCGATTCGATTTCGACAGTCTTCGCATTGGCATACAGCCCTTCAATGCGGATTTTCGCGGATTTCTCTTCGAGAGTCAGGAACCGGGCGTCCGGCTCTTCGGAAATTTTTTCAACAACCGGGCCCAATACAACCTGGCTTGGTTCCGTCGTCTCAACAAGGATACGAATTCCGGATTGAACAATATCGAGGCCTGGCGTGATGACGATGTCATTATCGCGAATTTCTACTACCAGGACTTTCCCGTGCTTGGGTTCAACGTCGAGGCGATCTTTGCTGCGAACATCAATCGCGAAGGGGACGACAAGGACTACGACGACAACAGCAACCTGGTGATACCCTCCCCTGTCGGACTGGGTCAGGGACACGACTACGAGGTCTACTACATCGGAATCGGAGGCGATGGCCATATCGATCGCCTGAACATGACCTTCCAGCTCTATGGTGCTTTTGGCCGGGATGATTTCAATCCGATTGCCCAACGTAGTCAGGATATCGAATCGTTTTTCGCCGCGATCGAGTTCTCATATGATGTCGATTGGATGCGCTACAAAGCATTCATGCTCTACTCAATGGGAGACGACAATCCCTATGATGGCAAGGCGCAGGGCTTCGACACGATCATCGACAACCCGAACTTCGCGGGTGCGACGACTTCATTCTGGCAACGCCAACAGATTCCCTTCGTCTTCGGCGGCGGGGTCGCACTCTCCGGTTTCAATAGCATCGTCCCCTCCCTTCGTAGTTCGAAAACGGAGGGCCAGTCGAACTTCGTGAACCCGGGTCTCTGGCTGGCCGGCGTGGGAGCCGATTTCGACATTCTTCCGGAACTCCGATTGCTTACGAACATTTCATGGCTTTCCTGGGATTCGGTGCAGGTTCTGGAAATTCTTCGCCAACAGTCAAACATCGGTCGTGAGATCGGTTGGGATATTTCAGCCGCGCTCGTTTATCGCCCGTTCTTTTCGAACAATATCGTCCTGCGTGCTTCTGGTGCGGTGTTGATGCCGGGAAACGGGTACAAAGATCTCTTCGCCGAGCGGAACGACGAGCCTCCGTATTCGGTTCTCCTCAACATGACGCTGACCTACTGAGGCCAAGGACATGAAAGCCGCACCCAGCATCAGGGCACTCCTCCTCGTGGTCACCTTTTTCGGATTGGTTGGTGGCAGCGCATCGATCGCGTCGGAGGGCGAGCATCCGCGCGACATCGAATACCCGCTCTACCCGCCGGCACCCATTGATCAGTCTGATGAAGATGCGTCGGCCAAGAGCACGGGCTGCCAGTCATGCCATATCAAGAGCGATCAAGCGACGATGCATCCGCAGCGATCGGTCGTCCTGGGCTGCACGGATTGCCACGGTGGCGATGCATCTGTGCGTCTGTCGGCCGCCGCGAGCAAGGGAGGTGAGGAGTACGAGGGAATCAAGGCGCAAGCCCACGTTCAGCCTACTCTGCCTGAGAGCTGGGCTGCGCGGCGAAATGAAGTCAGGACGTATGCACTTCTCAATCTGGAAAGTCCCGAATACGTCCGCTTCGTGAATCCATCCGACTATCGTGTGGTTGAGGAGTCCTGTGGTGCGTGCCACGGGACGATCATCGAGAAGGCGAAGCGTTCGATCATGGCGACTGGAGCCATGCTCTTGGGGGGAGCGTCTTACAACAACGGCATCGTGCCGTTCAAGAGATACATTCTCGGTGAAGCCTACACGCGCGAAGGACTTCCGGCTTCGATCACGGCTCAGTTCGAGGTGACTCGAGAACAATCGGACATGGGCGTGATGCAAATCGCCTTGCCTTTGCCGGCTTGGGAGACGGTTCCGCCGGCCGATATTTTCCGAATCTTCGAGCGCGGCGGCCGTAACGTGAACAGCCTGTTTCCCGAAACCGGAATTCCAAATTCCGAGGAGGAGCCGGGCAAGATCGATGTGCGCCAGTCCGTTCGTGGGCCAGGCACTGGGGGGCGTGTTTCGATCCCGGTTCTCAATATCCACAAGACGCGGCTGAATGATCCGAATATGTGGTTCATGGGTACGAAGGATCAACCCGGCGACTTCCGTTCTTCGGGTTGCGCTGGCTGTCATGTGGTCTATGCGAACGATCGGGAATGGTACAGCTCCGGTTCTTACGCGAAGCACGGAAACCGTGGCCAGACCATAACCGCCGACCCAACAATCGCTGGACTCAAGAATGCCAAGGGGGAGAAGGAATGGGGGCATCCGCTGAAGCACGAGTTCAGTCGCGCCATTCCGACGTCGCAGTGCATGAACTGCCACATGCACCAGCCTAACATGTTCCTGAATTCCTATCTCGGATACACGATGTGGGACTACGAGTCTGATGCTCCGCTCATGTGGCCCAAGAAGCAGCGCTACCCCGATATTCACGAGATTCGAGAAGTCTTGGACCGGAATCCCGAGGAAGCCTCGTACAAGGGCAAATGGGCAGATGTCGAGTTCACGGCAGAAGTCTGGAAAGATATCAACCCGCTGGCGAAGGACACCCAGTTTGCCGACTACCATGGTCATGGCTGGAATTTCCGCGCGGTCTACAAACGTTCCCGCGACGGGACCTTGCTTGATGCGGCTGGCCTAGCGATCCCGGATGATCTTCCGGCCAAGGAAAAATTCGCCCGCGCCGTCCACATGCGCGATATCCATGCCGAAATCGGTATGCAGTGTGCGGATTGCCATTTCGCGGACGACGCGCACGGAAACGGCGAGTTGCATGGCGAAGTGGCGGCCGAAGTGAACATTCGATGCCGCGACTGCCATGGAACGCCCGATGCCTACGCGACGCTTCGAACCTCGGGGCCAGCCTCGCCTGCGAAGGGGCGGGATCTGTCACGCCTGAAAAATATTGACAACCGAAATCGCTTCGAATGGCGTCAAGGGAAACTCTATCAGCGGCTCTTGCTGCCGCCTCACACAGAGTTCCAGATCGGTCAGGTCAAAGACAGCGTGACCCCGGGAAACCCGGAATACAATGCGAAGGCCGCTCGCGCCAAGATGATGGCGAAGGGCGACGGCAAGCGCTGGGGCCGCAGTGTGGACAAGGCCAGTCGCGCTCACGGTGACGACGATCTCGCGTGTTTCTCGTGCCACAGCTCGTGGGTGACGTCGTGCGGAGGGTGTCACCTCGCAATCCAGGCGAATTGGAAGACCGAGATCCACAAATACGATGGGAAGGTCTCACGAAATTTCGCAACCTATAATCCGCAGGTTGCCCGGGACCAGATGTTCCAGTTGGGCAAGCACGGAACGGTGAAGGGTGGGGTCATCGCGCCGGTCCGCTCGAGTTCGGCACTGGTCCTCTCCTCGACGGATGCGAATCGGAACCGGATCTACATCCAACAACAACCGGTTTCGTCCGGAGGCTACAGCTCTCAGGCGTTTGCTCCGCACTTTCCGCACACCGTTCGCAAGACCGAGACCAAGACCTGTTCCGACTGTCACGTGTCCAGCGTCAACGACAACAACGCGATCATGGCTCAGCTTCTCTTGCTGGGAACGAATTTCGTGAACTTCATGGGATTCAATGCCTGGGTGGGTGAAGAACATGAAGTGGCCGCCATTCAAGTGACGGAGTGGGATGAGCCGCAAGCCGTGATCGGGAGCTATCTCCACCAGTACGCCTATCCGGACTACTACCAGGAACACATCGATCGCGATCTCGAGCTGACCGAACTCTCGCCGGGCTACCAGGATATGGACGCGGGTTGGATCAAAGCATTACGTCAATTCTTCAGTCGGAAATTGCCGAAATGGACGGGCATTCGGGACTCGCTCTATGACGGCGAGTATTCCCATCATTCGGGACGCGTCGGGTGCCTTCAGCTTCGAGGGGAGTATCTCTATGTGGCCGAAGGCAAGAAGGGCATGCAGGCATTCGACGTGTCGGCGATCGGGACGAAGGGTTTCTCGGAGCGATTCGTGACGGCACCTTGGTCGCCGCTCGGTCAGAATGTTCGGATCAAGTCGAAGAATGCAACGTGCGTTGCGCTTCCGACAACCCAGCTCTTGCGACCTGAACGAAATCGCACGGAACTCTCGATCGAGGTCAATCTCGAGCAGCCGATGCATCCAATCTACAGTTATGTGGCGGTGACGGATTCGGAAGAGGGTCTGATCCTCGTCAACAATGAAACGCTGACGGATTTCGAGCCTCGGAACAATTTCTTCGAGCGAGCCTTGACCTGGAATCCGGACGGGCTCTTGGATGGTGCGAACTATGCGACGTTCGCGGGCCATCTTCTCTATGTTTCGGCCAAGGCGGGTGTGGTCGTCGTCGATCTGGATGATCCACTCGATCCAAAGGTGCTTGCGACGATTCCGCTCAATCATCCTCGCGGAACGATGCTGCAGTTCCGGTATCTGTTTGCCGTCGATGATGACGGATTGAAAGTGATCGACGTGACGCTGCCCGAGCGGCCTCAGATCGTGAAGGGCGCCGTAATACCGCTTGCTGAGGCGAATCGGGTCTTCGTCTCGCGGACCTACGCCTACGTCGCCGCCGGCACCGACGGGCTCGTGATCGTCGACGTCGAAAGGCCCGAGGAGCCGAGACTCTATCGTCGCTTCGATGCGGACGGGACGCTCAATGACGTGCAGGACGTGGCGATCGCGACGACGAATGCCTCGCTCTTTGCCTATGTGGCAGATGGCAAGAACGGGCTGAAGATCCTTCAGCTGACCTCGCCCGAACTCAATCCGAAATTCTACGGATTCAGCCCTGCGCCAAACCCGAAATTGATCGCATGGCGCAAGACTGCTTCCGACGCACTATCGGTTTCACGACCGCTCGAGCGGGATCGTGCAGTCGACGAGACAGGCCACCAGATCGCGGTGTTCGGGCGACTCGGTTCTCGTCCCTTCAATCTGGAAGAGATGCGTCGTCTCTATCTCACGGAGCAGGGACGTGTTTGGACGGTCAAGGATTAGGCCTCCGTCTTTCGGTAGCGCCACTTCTTAGGCTCGTTCTTCGCGAACGCGGCAAGATCATACGGATGTCGGTGGCGGTAGTCCGCGGGAGGTCTCTGCCTATTTTCCGGCGAGCGCGGCTTGGAGTTTCCGAAAGCTCTTTCGGGCCCGCTTCGGGTCGAATACGTCGGGGTCCTCGACTGCGGCGAGCAGGCTCGAGAGCTCGCGTGTCTCGATTGAATCGTACGCCGCGTCATCGAGAAGCCCCTCGAGCAGATAGTTGTAAATCACGGTCTGGAGGGCCATGGCGGCCTGTTCGGATGCGGCATAGTCGGCAAATTCTCCGGCGAGCGCCTCTTTCAGGATGCTCGTTGCGAGTTTTCGTAGGGCGACCTTGTCGACCTTCCAGGCTTCGAGACTAGGAAGTAGCCGGGCCAGGTTCGCCCGGACGGCCAAGGCTATTTTTTTGACGCTCCCGCGACCTTCGCTCGCCGCCTGATGCAATGCGCGAAGGTCCGAACGAAGTTGTTTGGCTGCGGCAGGGTCAACCAGCCTTAGCGATTGCATTAACATGAGGAAATTCGCATCGTTCAGGCGGGCGACCCCGGGTCCAAGGCCGGTGCTCTTGCGAGGACTCCAGCGGCGCACCTTGTCGATCGGGTGGTGACAGGCGTGGCAGTCGTAGAGTACGAGCTCGGGAAAGACGCCAAGCGAGTTCCGATTCGGATCCAGCATTGCGTCGAGAATCTCGTCGACCGCCACGGCCTGGCCAATCGCCCAGAGTTTGATGTCATTGGGGATGGCTTTTCCTCGCTTGGCGTAGTCGTCGTCGGGTTCCCAGTGATAGGGCTGGAGGATTGAGAAGAGCGCGAGTTCAAAACTCTGGCGTGGATGCCCCGCACCCATCAGGCGGTGATCGACGAATTTGTTCCGATCGCCGAAATGACAGGACAGGCAGAGTCTCGCTCGCGCAACGGGTTCGTCTGTGGGGTAGAGGCCAAGCTCGATGTTCTTGGCATGGGAGCTGCTGCTGTCGTGTGGGCGCAAGTACCGCTCAGCACCCCCATGGCAAGCCTCACAGCCGACGCCATCGTCATGTCGGAAGCTGTTGTTTTCCGTTCGGCGTTTGTTGGGCGGAGGGTTGTCTGAATGACAATCGAGACACAGGGAATCCTGGTGCGGCTTTTTCTTGCGCCCGAGGTTTTTGGAGATTCGGATCGATTCCTCGTTCAGCAATACCTTGTAGGCGCGGGTGTGATGGCGGTCTTCGTCTGCCCAGATTGAATATTCATTCTGCATCACGTTCCGATCGTTTCTAGGGCCGGCGGATCCGTGGCAGGTGCTGCCGTCGCAGCTCGACACGCCTTCGTGGATGTCCTCCGCATACTGCGGGATGATGGGTGGCCCCGCATGGACCGTGGCGGGTCCGGTCATGCTGAGCACGAGAAGCAGGCTGATCAGAAGCAGGAAGATCCCGGGTGTCGTCGAGGCGAGCGGAAACCAGCCGGCGACATTCGGTATGAATTTTCTCATGGTTCCGGCGTTCTCCGTTTCTTCGTCTCTCGGCTGCATCGCGCTTCTCCGATCACTCCTTCACGCGAAGCCCGGTCGCTGCCTGGGTCAACGCGCTGTCGACGGTGCTCCGTCCTGGATCGACCCCACCTGCCCCGCTTGACTCTCCGGATATCATACTCTCCTGAGTTCAGTGTCCAAGGAAGTCGGGGGCGGCTTGGATACAACTCTCGGCGCTGAGAGGAAAGTATCGCTCGACTTGATTGATCCATGAGCTGTAGGTCGGAGTGAAGTGTACGTGGAAGCGTGGATGGCGCACCAATCAGGTAAATGTCCGTTTCGTCTTGTGCGTCGTGAAATTGTCGAGACCGAGATGAATGTCCAGATTGGATGGAAGGTTCCCGTCTACCGTCTTGAGGAATTTCAAGAACTCCGTTGGATCGTCGTCGTCGGACGACCCACATGCCTGGACATCAGGCGGAAAGACCGATGGGTCGCACCCTGCTAGGCGTTTTCTTGAGTGTGAGGTGGACCACTTCATAGGCTTGCTCGTCGGAAACGGTCCGCGGAGCGCGCCGCTGCGAGCCTCGTCGTAGGGCCCCTCGATCCGCTGCTCGACGAAGCGTCGGGGCCAATGGCCCTCGTTCTCGCGTGGCTTGCTGATCCGCTTCGTGATCTCTCCGTCGGGTACGCCCTGATCGGCGAGCATTGCGATGCACCAGCTGATGGGCATTCTTGCGCCGCCGCAGAGGAGTCTCCAGAACCGCGCGTTGTTGGTCGGTTAGTTCGATCGGTGATCTCGGTCGTTCAGGATTTGCCATCGTCGATCTCCCCACACAATGTCGATGAGGGGAGAAATGCAGGTGATCACCTCATCGACATTGGAGATCCATTCTAAGGAACACGGCACTATACGACACTAGATGGTGAGCTCGACCTTGGTGACGCCATCCAGGAAGAGGGACGTGATCGCGCTGCCGCGTCTGCGCGCCAGATCTGAACCTACCAAACGTGTTATCGCATAACGCGCTACAGCGTGGAAGCGACTTCGCCCCATGGCAATTCGGGGCGGAATGGCGGCGAGGCTTTGAATTCGATCAATCTCCGGGCCGCGGAGCGTCTCCACCCTCGCTGAGGCAGCGTTTGGATCGTCGCCCTTTCGAAAGGCGGGCACGAGTTCGTTGGCGGCGACGATCGCATCACGCAGGGCCAGATTGATGCCCTGTCCGCCGACCGGTGACATGGTGTGGGCGGCATCGCCGATCAAAAGAGTCCCCGGGCCGGCCCAGCCGACGACACGATCTGTTACGACATCGAGCAGAAAAGGCCGGCTGAGTTGATCTTGGAATTCGCGGAGGTGGGCGGCGAGCTCGGGATCGACGTGATCGCGCATGGCGTCGACCCACTGATCGACGCCACGGGATCGAAGTTCTCCGAAGGTTCCCTTCAAAATGACCCAGGCCACTTGCAAGAGCATGTCCGGCGAGCGCACGGCGATCAGGAGATGGCCCCTACCGAGCTCGAAGAAGGCTCGAGAGTTCTTCCACGCCTTCGGATAGGGCATCTTGAACCAGACGACGTCGAGGGGATTGCTCTTGCTTCGGACCTGCGGAGCGAGGCGCTTGCGAAGGACAGAGCTTCGTCCGTCCGCCCCGATGACGAAGGGCGCTTTGAGAATTTGCTCGTGATCACTTCCGGAAGCGGCGAGCCGCAGATCGATCACGCCGTTCTCTGCGCGAGAGATTCCGCGAACCGTGTGTCCACGACGCAGTTGAAATGCGCCGGTCTTTTCGGCCATCCCGACCAGTTTTTCGAGCAGTTCAGGTTGTGAGACTGCGGTGGGTCTGATCGTGCCGAGGTCATCGTTTTCGAGCCGGATGAAGCGGCGATGATTCAGGTAGCCCTCGACGACGTCGGGCACACTTGTCGAAATCTGATCGAGTGACACCCCGCACTCTTCGAGGGCTCGGATGCCGCTGGGCATGAGTACTTCGCCACGAAATTCCCTTGAAAAATCGGATTGGCGTTCGACCAGGATCGTGTCGACGCCCCGGGAAGCGAGCAGGTAGGAGAGCAGGGCACCGGCGGGTCCGGCACCAACGACGACGACCTGTGCATCCATCGGGTACTCCGCGGTTCGGGCAAGAAGGGATGCTAACAGGAGTGGCCACGCCAGACCGGCAATCTCGGCCGGAAGAGCTTGGTTTGGAACCGAAAATGCGTGTGCGCGACCGCGCCTCCCCGGTACGCGCGAGACTGCGTGGAAGATTCCGTTATGCTCCGAACGCTCGAGAGAAGCCAACCGTCTGATCGCCCCCGGCTACTCGCTCATCACCTTTCGCAGTGTGAGCACGAGACTGGGGGCAACGAGGAGTTTTGATGTCTGAGGTGCCGAGTTGGGATCAAGCAATCACCACGCTGACGGGGCCTGGTGGACCTTTTGAAATTGTCGAGAAGGAAGTCGGCGGACAAAAGATGAAGGTCTTCGCGAATACGCCTGGTTCATTACGCGAACGTTTTGAGATGTCCCGACTTCATGGGAACAAGACTTTTCTCGTTTATGAAGATGAGACCTGGACTTTTTCAGACACGATGTCGCGGGTCGACGAGATCGCGGACGCGCTCGTGACCCGTTACGGCATCGAAAAAGGCGACCGTGTTGCGATCGCCATGCGCAACTACCCAGAATGGATCATGTCCTTCGCTGCGATCACGTCAGTCGGCGGCATCGCCGTCTGCATGAACTCTTGGTGGAAGACGGATGAAATGGCGTTCGGTCTTGAGGACAGTGGAACGAAGCTGTTGATCTGTGACATCGAACGACTGCAGACCGGGCAACCAACACTCGAACGACTCGGCATACGGTCGATGGTCGTTCGCCATGAGGGTGAACTTCCGAGTGGCGTCGATCGAATGGCCGACGTCTTGCGATCCGGTGCCAAGATGCCGGAGGTTTCGATTGGTCCCGATGATGACGTGACGATTCTTTACACGTCCGGGACGACCGGGTTTCCGAAGGGCGCGGTTTCCACGAACTTTGCCGTGCTGTCTTCGCTTCAGTCCTTTACCTGTCGAGCGCTGGCGGGTGCGCTCAGCCAACCGCCCAAGGAGCCCCATCCCTTCGATACGTGTTTCATCCTGGCTGTGCCGCTCTTTCATGTGACGGGGCTGGTTCCCGTGATGCTCTCTTGTTTCTTGAATGGGTTCAAACTCGTGATGATGTACAAGTGGAGTCCGGAGCGGGCGCTGGAGTTGATCGAACGCGAGAAGGTGACGCAATTCGTGGGCGTGCCGACGATGACGATCGATCTCTTGGAGTCCCCGGATTTTGGTTCCCGTGATACATCGAGCCTGGCCTCGGTGGGCGGCGGTGGCGCACCGATGCCGCCGGAAGTCGTCGGGCGCGTGGACAAAGACTTCAAGCACGCTCGACCGGGGCTGGGCTACGGCATGACGGAGACGAACGCCTACGGCCCACAGATCAATGGCGACGACTACATCAAGCGTCCGCGCAGCACTGGGCGCAGCGTGCCGACGCTCGAGGTCAAGGCCTTCGATGCGGAGATGAATGAGCTTGCGGTGGGCGAACTCGGCGAACTCTGCTTCAGAGGGCCGAATTTGATTCGCGGCTATTGGAACAATGCGGAAGCCACCGAGGATACGATCGTCGATGGCTGGCTGCGCAGCGGGGATCTCGGCCGCGTCGACGAGGAAGGTTTCGTCTATATCGAAGATCGAGTGAAGGACATGGTTCTTCGTGGTGGCGAGAATATCTATTGTGCCGAGGTCGAGGCGATCATCTACGAGTATGAAGATGTCCACGAGGTGGCGGTCTTCGGGGTGCCGCACGATCGCCTGGGTGAAGAAGTGGCCTGTGCCGTGTTGCCGAAGAAGGGGCGAACGATCAGCATCGAGGCTTTGACTATTCATCTCTCAGCGAAGTTGGCCTCGTTCAAGGTTCCGAGTGTGTTCGAAGTGGCGTCCGAAGCGTTGCCGCGGAATGCAGCCGGGAAAATTCTGAAGCGCGACCTGCGCGAGATGTTGGTCGAGCGGAAGAACTCGTAGCCGCTGCGGAGCGTCGTCGAACATTTCAGGTCGCCGCAGGTTGCGGTGGGTTGCGACTAGCGAGTGCGGCCCACGCTAGTCGTCGAGCACGGCGATGACCGGGGCATGGTCGGAGGCGGTCAGGCCGTCCTTTTTCTTTCGGTAGTCGCGGTCGATCTCGGCAGACTTCAGTCGTTCGACCACGCGGTTCGTTCCAAGGATGAAGTCGATTCGCAAGCCGCGCTTTCTGTGAAAGGATCCGCCGCGATAGTCCCACCAGCTGAAGGCCTGCTCTTCGGGTTGCAGTGTTCGATAAAGATCGCTGAATCCGAGGTCGATCACCGCTGCCATTCGTTTGCGCTCGACATCGGTGTGGAAGATCGAACCCTTGAACTCGTCCTCGTTCCAGGAATCGAGCCCGCTCGGAACGATATTGAAGTCACCACAGAGGACTGCGCTTTTCTCCGCCTCAATGATGGTCGACGCCCACTCGCGTAGGGAGTCGAACCACGCGAGCTTGCGGGCGAAGTCGTCGTGGTCGGTGTTCTTTCCGTTCGGGCAGTAGAGTGTGGTGAAGTCGAGCGCCTGGGGGCCGGAGCCGATGCGCGCTCGGATCAGCCGAGCGCCGAATTCTTCTTCGCCCGTCAAGCCGGAGTCGATCAACTCGATCGGCTGCTTCGACAAGATGGCGACACCATTCCAGCTCTTCTGTCCGTGGGTGACCGATTGATAGCCAAGAGATTCGAAGACGTCGTGCGGGAAGAGGTCGTCCGTCATCTTCAACTCTTGAAGGCCGACGACATCCGGTTGTCGATCCGCAAGCCAGAGCTGGATGTAGTCGAGGCGAGCACGAAGACCGTTGATATTCCAGGTCGCGATTTTCAATCTGCTTCTCTTTCATGGACCGTCGACGTGGAGCGTCTGCGGCATCTAGAATGATTGAAAGCGTATCACGCGTCGCGACGCGTGGTGATTCGGGTTCACCGAACTCGATCGGGCGAAGGGGCCGAGCGAAGTGGACGCAGCCGAATGGCCGGACGAGGCCTGGCGGCTACCTTCCGAAGCAGCATTGTCGCTCGATTCGAGCGAGACGGGAGATGGCGAGATGGGACTCTTCGGGAAGGCGCTGGCAATTCCCTCGGCGAAAGAGGCGTTACCGGGACGTTTGGAGCAGATGCCGGTCGCGGGGTCTCACTTCGTCTTGGGTGAACGCCTCGATGCGCCCTTCGAGGGCCATGAGCGAATCCTCGTTGCAATGGGCTGCTTCTGGGGCGCCGAACGGAAATTCTGGGAAGCGCCGGGCGTGGTGAGTACGTCGGTTGGGTATGTGGCCGGACATACGCCGAACCCGACCTATCCCGAGGTCTGTTCCGGACGGACCGGGCATACAGAGGCGGTGCGCGTGATATTCGATCCGAACCGCACGAGTTATGAAGAGATGCTGCGGGTCTTCTGGGAAAACCATGATCCGACCCAGGGCATGCGCCAGGGCAACGATCAGGGAACCCAATATCGATCGGGGCTCTACTATTACGGCGAGGCGCAGAAGGCGCTTGCGTTCGCCTCCTTTGAGAGCTTTTCGAAGGAGCTCGAAGCCGCGGGCTTTGGGAAGATCACGACCGAGATCCGCGAGGCCCCGGAATACTATTTCGCCGAGGACGATCACCAGCAATATCTGGCGAAGAATCCCGCGGGCTATTGCGGGATGGGTGGCACCGGCGTGCAATGCCAGATCGGCCTCGCGGCCGGGAACTAGCGCCCGCGGCCCGCGCCGGGCGAAACGCGGCCCGGTCGGGTAGATCGGCCTGCTAGAGTAGGACGACGAACGCGATCATGGCGAACGAGTGGGAGAACCGAGACGGTGCAGCGGGATCAATCCAGTCACTCCGGGGACGAGAATGCCCGGGGAGGACGGCAAAGTGGCTGATCGTGCCGAAGCGGCCGATTCCGCGGCGCCCGTCGAGCGCCTAACGGGTAAGGCTGCCACCCAAGAACGAATCCTCGTCGCCGCGACGGAGCTCTTCCTCTCCCGTGGATACGAGAATACGACGATCGCCCAGGTCGCGGAGCATGCTGAGGTTTCTCGCGCCACCGTCTTCTGGCATTTCAGCGACAAGGAGTCCCTCTTTCGCGAATGCTTCAACCGGATCTGTGAACCGTTCAGGGTTTCCCTGGCGCGCGACTTTTCATCGTTTCCTCCCGAGAGGAGGTTGAAAGAGCAAGTGGCGCTCTATCAGGCCTTCGTCGCCGAACATCGTGCAAAGGTGGACGGATTCCTGTTTTGGGCCATGGAGCACACGAGCTTTCGGGATTGGTTGACACGGACCGTGCTCGATCTTCATCAGCGTTTCGGCGGTGCACTCACGGAATCGATCGCCGAGATCGTTCCCCCGCAACATGATCCGCATGCCATCGCGATGGGGATTCTTACGATGCTCGATGGTGGGCTCCTGCTTTCGTATTTCGACAAATCGCCCCGTTCGGCCGAATTGCGATGGGCGAGCGTGCAAGCGATTCTCGATCTGATTCCGCGGCGTGATCCCAATCGGGTCTAACGTTGGCCGGGCCGTCCGATGTTTCCGATTCGCCACCCGTGATGCGTAGTGTGTCTTCACGCCGGAAACGAATCAGCGATCTGTCTTCGATCCGAGCCATGCTCGAAGCGTCCTCTTCCTCGTCCGCACCTGTCTCCGCCCCGACATTGATGTTATGCCGATCAGGTGATTTATCGACCGAGGCACGACGGCTGGTCGAACTCGCACGCGAACAGGGGATTCCGCTGCTTGTGGAGTCCGATCGTGAGATGCGCAGGATGTCGCTGGGAGTTGTGGCGGACGAATTGATTGCGTTGCAAGGGCCGGTGCCTGGCGCGAACCTGGATGAGTTGATGTCGGCGGAGGGCCTGGTGTTCATACTCGCCGGACTTCGCTACCCGGGCAATGTCGGATTCATCGTGCGTTCCGCAGAAGTGGCGGGCGCAGCCGGGATCGTTCTCGATTCTGATTGGAAGGGATCGGAGCGGACGGAAGCCCTACGCGTCGGAATGCGCGCCGACCGCTTCTTTCCGGTGATCGATTCCCCGGTGGCCTTGGCCGTCCGGTCGGCTCGTCGTGCCGGTCGCCGCATTGTTGCTTTGGAAACGGTCGGAGACCGGACACTCTGGGAAGCCGATCTGGTCGTCCCCACGGCCGTCGTGATCGGTGGCGAGACGGCCGGCGTCGATGACGCAGTACTCGCATCCGTCGACGATGTTCTGCGAATCCCGACGCAAGGATTCATCCCGTCTTATAACGTTCAGGCCGCCGTCGCCATGGTGTTGGGCGAATGGCTCCGGCAGGGATCGGCGCGCAATGCGACGCATGGAAGATCTTAGTCGTTCAGGGCGATGATGTTCGCGCAGCGGTCGAGTCGATCGACTGAACCTTCCTTGATGCGTTTGCAACGACCCTCGAGGTCGACCATTCGTCGATTGATCCACGAGGCAGCAAGGTCGAAGCGCCGCGGATCGGCCTTCGCTTGTTTGAGAAGCTCTGCCCCGGCGATCACGCTGGCGACGACTTCTGCAAGAGATTGCGCCGACATCAGCGCGTAACTGAAATCTGCGAGCAGCGCGCCCGCTGCCCCGAGAATGAGGTTCATGCCCTCGAGCACCTTGGCGGCCTCACCTTTCAGCTTGGGATCTTCGAAGGTCTTGAGTTCCTGTTCGAGTGCCTCGAAGACAATCGCCAGCGCGCCCTTGCCGATTTCCTTCAGGGCGAAGGAGACCTGAATCTCGGACGTTCCCTCATAGATCGTCGTGATGATTGCGTCGCTGTGGAGCTTCCCCACTTCCGATTCCGCCATGAATCCCAATCCGCCGTGAATTTGGATGGCGTCGCGGCTGATTGAGTCGGCGGCCTCCGTTCCCATGTACTTGGCGAGCGGGGTGAGCAGCCGGATGCGTGTGTCGTTCTTCTCGCGGAGTGCTTCGAGTTCGATGCGTTCCGCAGCGGAGAGTCCGCCCTCGTCGGCGTCGGCGCGTGCCAGCGCCAGGTCGATGGCCCGGTTCTGATCGACCAGCGAGCAGGTGCGGTAGAGCAGGGCACGGCTGCCTTCGAGTTCGAGGGTCATCCGGGCGAGGCGATCCTTCATCAAGGGCTGGTCGGCGATCGGCTGGCCGAATTGGACGCGTTCGCGGGCGTATTGCAAGGCGACGTTCATGGCGGCTTCGGCGATGCCAATGCCCTGCGCCGCGACGCCGAGACGAGCGTTGTTCATCAGGGACAGCATGGCCTTGAAACCCTCGCCGAGCTGGCCGATCAGATAACCCTCGGCGTGGTCGAAGTGAATCGCAGCCGTCGGGGATCCGTGAATGCCCAATTTCTCTTCGAGTCGTGTCACGGAGACACCGTTCTTGCCGCCATCGGGCAAGGTTCGTGGTACGAGATAGAGCGAGAGCCCCTTCGTCGTTCCCTTGGATTGCTCGAAGGTCGCGCTGTCGCGCGCGAGCACGAGATGGATCTCGCAACCCCCGTTCGTAATGAAAATCTTGTCACCGTCGACGAAATAGCGGCCATCTTCCTCCGTTGCGCGAGTGACGATTCCGCCGAGATCCGAGCCGGCCTGTGACTCGGTGAGATCCATGGCGCCCATGACTTCACCAGAGGCGAAGCGCGGCAGATAGGCTCGCTTCAACTCTTCTGAACCGTATTGCTGGATGTCTTCAGCGACGCCGGCCTGTAGGCCGAGAATGGTCATCAGGCCGGCATCGGCCCGCGAGACCATCTGGAGCATCACGTTGGAAACGAAGGAGGGAAGGCCGAAGCCGCCGTACTCTTCGCTGACACCATAACTAACGAGCCCTGCCTCGCGGAGTTTATCGAGGGTCTCTTTGATATGCGGGGGATAGATGACCTCGCCGTCTTCGAGCTTTGCACAGTCGTACCATCCCGCCCTCAGCGCCGGCTCCATCTCTTCGCAAATCTGCGCACCGGTTTCGAGGACTTCGCGGAGCGCCGCGCGGTCGACCTCGACATCACTCGCTTCGCCCTTGCTCCAGGAAAAATACGACTCCCAGTCGATCAACTCCTGCAGGTAGAGAAGAACTGCGTCGCCAAGGTATGCACTCATGTTTTTGTCCTCTTGAGCGAGTCGTGAATCGATCGCATTGGGGTACAGCTGGGAATCGTCTGCCGCCATTGGCATCCGATCGCATAGCCTAGGGTTGGCTTAGGCGACTACAAGTCAGGCATGCACAAGGACTCGGTCGGGACCGCCCCCCGTGCCTCCCTGTTGGAGCCAGGGCGGCTACCAGAACCGCTCTTCCGCTCGGGAATTGGAGGCCGCGTCCGGTCGCATCGAGGCAGGTCGCATATCGACGAAATCATCCTTTCCGAAGGTCTCGTCGAGATCGTCATCGTCCGAGCCCAGGGCGTCTAGCGAGTCTCGCCCTGCCAGAGCCAGCCCCGCGTCCGCAGGCGGGAGCGCCTGGGCCACAATCGGCGCCACGGGATCGGGTGTGGTCGGTTTGGCGGCAAGAGAAGTCGCCGGGAACGGAGGCGCCGAGTCCGTCGCGGTCACCGGCCCACGCAGCCGGGCCAAGACCTTGCCATCCGGTCCGGTATGGGATTCGCCGGGCTGCTTGGCGTTCGCCACCTGCGAACTCGAATCGTCGCCGTCGCCCAGCCATGCCAGGGCGCCTGCGCCAATCAAGATTGCACCGGCGACGGCTGCAGCGGTGCGAAGGTGTCGGGTCCAAACGCCACGGCGAATCGCCTGCAACTCTTCGGCTGAAGCGGGTGCGCCGAGATATTCCTCGAGCAGGATCAACGAATCGACGTCGGCGGCATCGATTTCGTCCTCCTCTTCCGCGTCATCCTCCTCGTCGAGCGCCATCTCGGCCGCCAACCCATCCGCGTCCTCGAATTGTTCCGGTTCCGCCGCCGGATCCCCCACGGTCGGAACTTCTTGCTCGAGCTCGATCTCTTGCTCGAAATGCTCGAGTGTCTGGGCAAGCGATGGCGCGCCACAATCGGCTTCGGCTTCGGCCCCCGCCTCCGCTGTGAATGCCTCTGCGACGGTCGGCTCGATCGAGGGATCGTATTCGCTCGCGTCGGCGCACAAGCCGTCGTCGGCATCGGCGGTCGCACCGGCAAATTCTTCTTCGAGGACGAGTTCTTCGAAATTGTCTTCGACCGTCGTCGCAGCACCCTCGCGATCGTCGTCCTGCTCGTTTTCGTCACAAGAATCTTCGAGCGCGGCGTGGACGAATCCTGCGTTGATTTCGCGGTGCCCGTCTTCGGCGGCCTGTGCGAGCAGGCGCTCACAGAGGCGCGAGATTTCGCCTGGTATTCCGCCCGTCACCCCGTGAATCGCGAAGGCGGCGGCCTCGTTGAAGAGGCGTTCGCCCCGCCAGCCCGCGCGCTTCAGGTGTTTGTGGATATAGGATTCGACGCCCTCGCGCGGGATCGGTGCAAATTCGAGCTGCAGGGTCTGAATGCGATCGAGCCACCAGATCAGCGGCGGTGGCTGGCGTCCATCGGCCGTCGAAAGGCAGGCAAGCAGGACGCTTTGGACGGCGGGCTCGTCGGTCTCGGAGCGAACACTCAACATGATGTCGAGATGGTCGAGGAAATCTTCGGTGGCTTGCTCCGCGCGATCGACCACCAGCACGAGCCGGGTCTGGCTTGCGGCTTCGAGCAGTCCGGCGCGCGCGAGTCCTTCCGATTCCAGGTGCCACTGTTTCGCGATGGCGCCGCGCAGGGATTCCCAGGGAATGCTCGGGTCCAGGACGACGGCGACCCGCGCGCTATCGCCGAGCAGCTTGGGTAGCGAGCGTGCAAGGCTCGTCTTTCCGAAGCCGGGTCCACCGTTGACACAGATTCGAGCAGATCCTTCCGCGAGGCCGTCGCGGATCTCAGCGAAGGCGTCGCGAAGTGCTCTCGTTCCGAGCACGACCTTCGACTGGGCCTTGCCCTCGAAGGGAGATTGCTTGAGCTCGAAAAACTTCAGGTACGCTGACATCAGGTTTGATCGACCAGGGTAGAAGAGAGGCAACATTCCGGATTTTCAAAGGAAATCGGGTTTTCGAGGTCTTCTCTTGAGCAATTGGGTCAAAACTCGCTTGCGGGCTTCAATCTCGGCAGAGTATTGAGTCGATACTGGCTCCGCGACGCCGATGACGCCCTCCACGGCCCCCAACCTTGGGTGCCAGCCACCAGCGTAGAATCGATCTCAGCGTCTCGAGAGCAGTGGTGGCGAAGAGATCCAATTCGCTGACCGCGTCGTGTTGCGAATCAAGATTGAATCGGATGCCGGGGCCGAGTTCGAAAGATCTGGTCTCGGGGCGGTGACTTCGATCTGTGTTGTCATTCCAACGGTCTCCAGCGGAGCGAACAGGCCGCCGACCGTGAGACTGTGAGTCAGTCTTCCGGGAGGGTGGTCGGAGAGGAGAAGCGCACCGTGCGATCCGCAGCTCTGCTGCAACTGCCCTCGAGAATCGTCGCCGACCGGGCGAAAGGGGGTAACCCAACGCTCGCGAGGGCTACTTTCATAGTGGCGATAGAGTGGCGGTCAATCCTGGTGGGTGACTGTCGCGCGAATTACTGATCGCGATATCGTTTCCGTCCACCTGGCCCCCACCGGGGGCACTGAAATGCCGGGAGACCTGCATGCCACAAGATCTAGAACCTGTTGAACGACCGAATCCACCGACGAAGAACTCCGGCCTGCTCGCGTGGGTCGATGAAGTCGCGAAGCTGACGCAGCCCGACAAGATCGAGTGGTGTGATGGCTCGCAGGTCGAATACGATCGGATGTTCGAGATCATGCTTTCGACTGGAACGGCCGAGCGCCTGAACGAGTCGATTCGCCCCAATAGTTTTCTGGTGAGATCCGATCCCGCGGATGTAGCGCGCGTCGAAGACCGTACCTATATCTGCAGCGAGCGAGAAGAAGACGCTGGTCCGACTAACAACTGGTGCGACCCGAGTGAGATGCGCGACCGGTTGAAGGGGCTCTTCAGTGGCTCGATGCGCGGGCGGACGATGTATATCGTTCCGTTCAGCATGGGCCCGATCGGCTCGCACATCGCGCATATCGGTGTACAGATTTCTGACAGCCCCTATGTCGTCGCCAATATGCGAACGATGACGCGGATGGGCCAGCGAGTGCTCGATACGCTTGGCTCGGACGGGGCCTTCGTGCCGTGTCTGCATTCCGTAGGGCATCCACTCGAGCCCGGGCAAAATGATGTCCCTTGGCCCTGTAATGGCGACAACAAATACATCGTCCATTTCCCTGAGTCCCGCGAGATCATGAGTTATGGATCGGGCTACGGCGGCAATGCCTTGCTCGGCAAGAAATGCTTCGCACTGCGTATCGCTTCCTCGATGGCCAGGGACGAAGGCTGGCTCGCCGAGCATATGTTGATCCTCAAGTTGACCTCGCCCGGTGGTGATTCGAAATATATTGCCGCCGCTTTTCCGAGTGCGTGTGGCAAGACGAACCTCGCGATGCTCAGTCCGACGCTTGATGGCTGGGGAATCGAAACCGTCGGCGATGATATTTGCTGGATGAAATTCGGAGAAGACGGTCAGCTCTACGCGATCAATCCGGAGGCCGGCTTCTTCGGCGTTGCGCCGGGAACCAGTGACGCTTCGAATCCAAATGCCATGATCGGTCTACGCGAGAATTGCATCTTCACGAACGTCGCCAAGACCGACGACGGGGATATCTGGTGGGAGGGAATGGGCGAGAAACCCGCTCATCTCATCGATTGGCACGGAAACGACTGGACGCCCGAGAGCGAAACCACTGCTGCACATCCAAACGCCCGCTTCACGGCGCCCGCCAGCCAGTGCCCGGTCATTGCACGCGAATGGGAAGACCCGGACGGCGTTCCGATCTCGGCCATCCTCTTCGGTGGCCGTCGCGCAACCGTCGTGCCCCTGGTCCACGAAGCCCGCGATTGGGCGCACGGAACTTTTCTCGGCTCGATCATTTCGAGTGAGAAGACGGCGGCGGCGGCGGGTACGGTTGGCGAATTGCGTCGTGACCCGATGGCCATGTTGCCCTTCTGTGGATATAACATGGGCGATTATTGGAATCACTGGCTCGAGATGGGCCAGAGGAAGGGCGCACAGCTTCCGCGTATCTTCTATGTGAATTGGTTCCGCAAAGGGGACGAAGGCGAATTTCTCTGGCCCGGCTTTGGCGAGAACAGTCGGGTACTCAAGTGGGTCCACGAGCGATGTGACGAAAAGGTCTCGGGGATCGAGACGCCAATCGGAATCTTGCCCGGCCCGCGCGAACTCGATCTCGACGGACTCGAAATCGACGAAGCGGCACTCGAAACCCTGACCTCAGTCGATGTCGAAGGCTGGCTCTCGGAGATCCCGAAGGTTCGCGAATTCTACGCGGGCTTCGGTGACCATTTGCCCGAGGGACTGGTCGCCGAACTCGATCGACTCGAAGTGCGTTTGCGCGAGTCGAAATAGACGTCGAACGTCGAGACGATGGCCCGGTCAGTCCTCCCAGACCGGTGCTTTGATCTGGCCAGCCTGCGCAAGGGCCACGGCTTCCACGCTTAGCACCTCGACATAACCCTGGCTGCTCGTCGGATCGAGGCCATCGCTGGCTTCCATCGACGCATCGGCGGGGTTGTAGAGCGACGCTTCGCAATCCGTCATCTGCTGAAAGAAGAGGCTGCCCTTGTACAGGCCGAGTTCGATTCGGCCGCTGGCCTTTTCGGCTAGCAGGTCGATCCCGGCGAGCGCTGCCCGCGTCGACGGGTCGAAGAGGCGACCGTCGTAGATCTGATCCGAGACGAGTTTCGAGAGCTGTCGGAAGAGCGCGCTTGCGCGCCGATCGAGCACAGCCTGGTAAATGGCCGCCAGACCGCTGCCCAGGAGCTCCATTCCGGGCGCTTCGTAGACGCCGCGCCCCTTGGTTCCGATGATCCTGTTCTCGAGGGCATTGGCGATGCCGATGCCGCTTCGACCGGCGACGGTATTGGCTTCGGTCAGCATGTCGAGGGGATCGAGCGCTTTGCCGTTGAGTTCGACGCAAATGCCCTGCTCGTAGCGAAGTGACACCGTCTCGACCCGGTCCGGAGCGTCCTGTGGCCAGACACCCATCGTTGGGATGACGATGGTGGCGGGCGTTTCGAGTGATTCGAGATCCTCCGCCTCGTGCGAGAGTCCGGCGAGGTTCGCATCGGTGGAATAGCGTTTGGCCGGTCCCGTCGACGCTTCGATGCCCTTGCTTTGCAGGTAGCTGGCCATTTCCTTGCGGCCGGGGAACTGCTCGAGCAGCTCGGGATCTCGCCAGGCGGCGTAGACCGACATTTCTGGCGCCAAAACGTTCGTGTAGCGTTCGAAGCGGAGTTGGTCGTTGCCACGACCCGTCGCGCCGTGGGCCAGGACCGTGCAGCCTTCACGCTGCATTGCTTCGAGTAGGCCGTGGACCGTGACTGCTCGGGCAATTCCGGTCGTATTCCAATAACCGCCGTCGTATCGGGCCTGGGCCTTGACCACGAGCATCGACGCCTTCGCCATCGCGACGCGCAGGTCGACGACGCGGGTCTCGACGCCGGTCGCGGCCATTCGCCGCGGGATATCCTCGATATCCTCTTCGTCCGGCTGCGCCAAATCGGCTGTAAAGCCCAGGACATCAAGGCCGGCCTCGACGAGCCGTGCCGTGACCGACTTGCTGTCGAGTCCACCCGAGACACAGATTCCAATTTTTTGACCATCCAGATCGCCGATCCGCATAGCGTCTCCAACTCCTTCGATTTCCGCGCCTTGCCGAATTTCGGGCCCTGGTTCCGGACGAATCCAGGATTGCCGGCCTGATGGCCCCGATCCCTGCGGCGCGGGCAGGACCATAGCAAGCCTCGCTCGTATGGCCTGTCCCGGCGCTCCCTGGTCGGTTCGAGCTGCTTTTTCGGTTGATGTCTTCGGATTCGGCTCGCGGTAGCATCCCCGGATCGAGTTGCGTGAGAGTTGCTTGTGGACGATCGCCGGACCGCTGAACGACGAGGATAGGTGCCAGCGGGCGAGCAAGGATTTTGGGCGAAAGCAGGGGAGCGGTCGGGCCATCCGATCAGGAGAGGATTGATTTCATGGGGCAGCAGTTGGTCGATTCTGGTTTGAGGCGTCTTCGCGGCTGGTTCGGCTTAGGCGTCGTTCTGTTGATTGCGACAGGGCTCAGCGTCGCGGATGCCGAAATCCCGCGGAGTGCTCGGCCAGATGATCCGAACGCCGTGCAACTCTATTTCGTGTCGCCGAGCGACGGGGATTCGTTGACCTCGCCGATCGTGATTCGTTTCGGGCTGAAGGGAATGGGTGTCGCTCCCGCTGGTGTCGAGAAGGCGGGCACCGGACATCACCATTTGATCGTGGATGCCGAGCTGCCCCCGACTGGTTTGCCCATTCCAGCGAGCGACCATTATCGGCATTTCGGAAAGGGCCAGACGGAGGTGACCCTCGATCTCGAACCCGGCGAACACACACTCCAGCTTTTGCTGGGCGATCATCTTCACATTCCGCACGATCCTCCATTGGTTTCGGAGCGGATCTCGATCACGGTGACGAAACAGTGATGAGGGTGGTGAGATAGTCGATTGCGATTCGGTCGGATCACTCACTCGCCGCGGCCGGATGACCGACAGGGGGTCTGGCACGGAGTCACGATGGACGCGGGACTGTGGCATGACGGATGAGCGCGATGAGCGCAAGGTCGCTTCTCTACCTGGCTGGACTCGGAGGCAGAGCACGGGATGACGCAGAAAAAGGAATCCGATTCCGATCAAGAGGCGCTCGCGGCCGCGGAGACGCGTTTACTCGTCGACGACGACGAGGATCAGAATAGTTCTCCGGGAGCTGCCGAAGACGCGCGGTCCGTGATCGGAGGTGATTCCGAGGCGGCGACGGTGCTGGCGAGCGAGGACGACCGAACCGAACTGGTCACACGCGAATCGATCGAGTCGCCGGTTTCGCCCGAGGCCGGTGACCCGGCGGGTTCGACCCAGGATCCGATGGCCACGCGCGTCGTCGATCCAATGGCTCCGCCGGCAGTTTCGTCTTCGTCCAGTCAAGGGATGAGCGGCGCTCCGACCCGGGTCCTCGATGTGATCGAGGACAAGACTTCCCCCCCCTCAGTTTCTGTCGGGCAGGGCGGGGCTGCGGAGCCCGGTAGCCATCCATCTCCCCCAATTCCTCCGCCGCCGACGCCCATCGACAGTTCGAAAGGGCTGGCGCCGGGAATGGTGCTCTTCGGTGAGTACGAGATCGAGAATGTATTAGGCGTCGGTGGAATGGGCGAGGTCTACCGTGCTCGTCACCGCCGGCTCGACGAACACCGAGCGATCAAGGTCATGCACGCGGATCTTTCCCAGAAGAAGGGTGCGAGTGAATTCTTCTACCGAGAGGCGAAGGCCTTGTTGGCCGTTCGACATCCGGCAGTCGTGCATTGTCATGATCTTCTTTCGGATGATGCCGGCCGCGTCTATCTGATCATGGAAATGATCGAGGGGATCCCGCTCTCGAAAAAAATGAACGACGGCCCGCTCTCCGCCGACGACGTGGCGCTGCTAGGTGCCCGGGTCGCTCATGGATTGAGCGCAGCGCATCGAAAAGGCGTCATCCATCGCGATGTCTCACCGGACAATATCGTCCTGCCGAATGGGCGAGTTCAGGAAGCCAAGCTGATCGATTTCGGGATCGCGAAAATTCTCCATGAGGGAGAGGGTACGATCATCGACGGGTTCAAGGGCAAGCTTTCCTACGCCTCCCCTGAACAATTGGGCTTTTTTGGGGGCAAGATCGACGGGCGTTCCGACTTCTATAGCCTGGGCTTGGTTCTGGTGGCTGCGGCGTTGGGCCGACCGATGAGCATGGGGACGACGGTCATGGAGGCGGTCGACGCACGGCGTGGCTTCGAGGCGTTGCCGGACGAGATTCCAGTCGGATTGCGTTCTGCGATCGCACCACTTTTGAAACTCGATCCCCAGGACCGTCCCAAATACGTGGATCGACTCTTCGTCGTACCCGGCGGAATTGAGGGGGGTACGGACTCCGATCGCTACGCGGATGCCGGAATTCGGTCGGGGGGGGGAACGGCGACGTGGACTGCTGGAAAACGTGTCGGGCTCTTCGCTGGAATTGGCGTGGCCATTCTGTTGCTGGCGGGCGCCGGCGTCTATTTCGCGACCAGTGGTGGGCCAATGGCGACGGAGGCAACGCCAACGGCGTCCAACGCGAGCAGTCGTGATGCTCGGTTGGCGGCCCGGCCAGGTTCCGGCGCGGAAGTCGAAAAGATCGTTGCCGATGAGCGCCCAGTGCCCAAGGAGGTCGTTCCGGCCGCGGTGCCGATGCCACCGAAAACGAAGGTACGAAGACTCACGGCGAGTGATCGAATCAAGATCGCTGGGAAGCTCCAGAACGCGAGGACTGCGCTCTCCAACAATCAGTTGATGTCTCCGGCGAACGACAACGCGTACGACCGCTACCGACAGGTGATTGCGCTGGATCCGGCCAATCAGGCCGCGAAAGACGGCCTCCGGGCCGTCGCAGATCGCTATCTCTCCCTGACGGATTCAGCCGCGGGCACGGGCGACGTCGCTCAAGCGAAGATTTTTCTGGCCCGGGCGAAGAAGTCGGATTCTACGCATCCCGGTATCGCTTCTGCCGAGTCCCGTCTATCACGTTAGGCAGACGGGACTTGATCGCAGCGGGTCGAATCGCCCGGTTGGAGGGCCGGACGGCCGGACCGAGCGATCCGGCTACAGCGCCGGGCTCGCCATTGCGTAGCTCTTCAATTCGTCACGCAGCGACCCGATTTCCTTCGACTTGAGTTCGAGGAGAACGATCGCGTAGGCGGCTTGCTCGGCAGCACCAATATAGTCGCCCTCATTGACGAATCGCTTCGCGTTCGCCGCGTACTTCACTTCCGGGTCGTGGAGGAAATCAACGAGCTTGGCGCCAATCTCGCCCGAAATTTTTTCGGACAGCCCATCGCTGCCCGAGAGAATCTCGATGTCCGGTGGCAGCTCGACAAAGTTGGTTTCCTGCTTGAAATTTCCGAGTTGTACGCCCTCTCGTCCTTCATCCTGGAATGTCTGCTTGGTCTGGATCGAGTCCGTGAACAGGACGCGGCCAGAGCTTGCCTGAATGATTCGATAGGCGACCGAGATGATGCCGACCTTGCGCACGGCATTGACCCGAAGCGTGACGTCTTCTGTGATGTCACGCGTGATGGTACGGGGTGGCTCGGGCGTCTTGTCGCGATCCTTATCGCGTAGCTGGGCCCATCGCGTGTGATCCGGGTTCGTGACCGTTTCCTGGCCCGTGACGACACGGCGGGTTTCGCTGCTCGATTTCTCGGTCGTCTCTACCTTGGCGTCGAGGATGGTCCCCTGGATGATGAAGTCCGCGGTCGCCAGATCGTCGCAGGTGCCCGTTCGCTTGCATTCATCGAGAATTCGCTCGAGTTGTTCGCGTTCGACGATGCGCACGTCGTTGGGAATCGTGCTGAATATATGTTGAATGACTTTCGATGCGACCGCGTCCCCGACCTTGGCCGATGAGGTTTTGGGATCCTCGAAGGGGTAGGCAGTCAAGCCGCGAACGGCCCGTCTTTGGAGCTCGTCCTTCGTTCGGCGGATGCTTTGGCGGATCTTTGGCGTGGTCGGGCCGAATTCGGTCATGATGTTCAGACAGCCCCAGGCGACACCAAACTCGCCGGCAGCAAAAGCCTTCTCATAGGATTTCTGGACTCTGGGGAGGAATGCGTCGATGCCTGGCAGGTCGTTCTTCTCGTCGAGCAGGAGAAGGGAAATCGTACGAGAATCCCGGTAGCGCTGATAGGCGAGACTCATATCGTTGTTGGTGGCCGCTTCTTCGCCGAGCAGACCGAATGCCTCGACGATTGGTACGGCGGATTCAGCAAGCCCATCTTTGATTTCGTCGAAGCAGTCGGTTTCCGCAAATTCGTTGAGCACCGTCATCGAACGCGTCACGCGGCCGGTTTCGAGCGCCGTTGCGAAGCGTTTGATGACGACCTTGCCGTCGACCTCGCATTTCTGCTGCCGGGCCTTCTCATCGTCGGGGTTGACCTCCTGGACGATGCTCAACAGATTCTGCGCCTTCTCGTAGTCCTCGTTTCGGATCGCTTCTTCCGCTTCCTTCGAGACGTCGCTTAGAATGCCATCGCGTTCCCGGGCATAGCGTGCCTGGCTTTCGGATCCGGTCCCGGACAGGGCCGACAAGTCCGAGAGCAGCCGGAGTCGATCGAGAATTTGATCCTTCGACGTCGTTTCGAGTTCTTGTTCGCGGTCGCTCATGGCGAGCTTCGTGGCTTCGAGTTCCCGATTGAGTTCCCCCGATATCTTGAGATGGACTTCCGGATCCCAACGCTTGATCGCGTCGAGATTTCCGGACTCACGCTCGATCGCACCGAGGGGAACCTTGCCGTCGATCCGACCGGCCTCCGAGAGTCGCGTACGAACCACGGCAGAAGCGCGTTCCGCGAGCTCGCGGCCGACGGTTTTGAGTTGGTTGCTCAGTCGAACGGCCCCGTCACTGCCAGGCTTCGCGTTCTGGCGTTGCAGGGAGATCTGGTTGAAAAGGGACTCGAGGTTGGCCTGCGGAGCGGACTTCGGATCCGACGGGATTTCGAAACTTGGACCCGTGCTGCCGCCGCATCCTACGATTGCGAGAAGGAGGAGGCAGGCGACGAGAATCGGAAGGATCGGTTGACTGTTTTTCATTGGGCTTGATTCGCTCCGGAAGTGGACGTCATGGGTCCGTGCAGAAAGCTCGGTGAAATACTGGGTTCGGCCTGAGAAGCCGGCAATGAAACAGATCGGACTGGCTCCTTGCCAGGTTGAGGGTAGTGTCTGGAGCAAGTTGGTTCCGAGCGATTCGCTGTGTCGAGCGCCTACACGATCGCAGACTGGAAGATGAAGGGCGATCTCCACTTTGATCCAACATCTGGCGGATCACTGTGAACCAATTCACAGATGAAACATCCATTCTGCCGATAGGAAGTCAATGCACCGAATCACTCAATTGGTTCGGGGTGTTTTGGACGCAACCTGCGTTGTCGTGGCTCGACGGTCCGGTGTCGGCCATCATGCTGCGGCTTCACACTGTCGCCACAGAGCGGCACAGGATAGGCAAGAGGGAGACTGGGCTTGAGTCGATTCGTGATACATGGCGGGCGGCCGCTCGAGGGAGAGATTCGGGCAAGCGGGAGCAAGAACGCGGTCTTGCCAATGATCGCGGCTGCGCTGCTCAGCGACGAAGAGGTCGTGCTCGAAAACGTGCCCGCGATTCGCGATGTCGATGTCATGCTCGAGATCGCGGGTGAGGTCGGCGCCGAGGTTTCTCGCGTTGGCGATCGTATTTCGATCCGGGCAGCGAATCTGACTGATCAGGAATTGCCTGCCGAATTGTGCGAACGGGTGCGGACTTCCGTGCTCTTCGTTGCTCCACTCTTGCATCGACTCGGTCGTGCAAAGTTGCATCCACCCGGTGGCGACGGAATCGGGCGTCGTCGACTCGACCCGCATTTCTACGGACTTCGCTTGCTCGGTGCCGAGGTCGATGAGGTTGAGTTCGAATTCAAGGCTCGCGACGGCCTCGAAGGCGCGATGATCTTCTTCGATGAGGCAAGCGTGACTGCGACCGAACATATCTTGATGGCGGCCACGCTCGCGAAGGGAACGACAACGATCCGTAACGCCGCGAGCGAGCCGCACGTGATGGATCTCGCTTCGATGCTGGCGTCGATGGGGGCACAGATCGACGGGCTCTATACGAATACCCTGACGATCACTGGTGTGGACCGGCTCACCGGCACGACCCATCGAGTTGTTTCCGACCATATCGAAGTCGGCTCCTATCTTGCGCTGGCCGCGGCGACCGGCGGCGGCATCACGATTCACGACACCGTTCGAGGCCACTATTGGATGATGAATCGCGTCTTCGAACGCTTCGGCATCGAACTCGACATCAAATCCGATCGCATCGTCATGCCGAGTGGACAGACGCCTCGCATTCAGCCCGACGCCGGTGGCGCCGTCCCTCAGGTCGACGACGGACCCTGGCCGCAATTTCCTACAGACATGATGAGTCCGTTTCTTGTCCTCGCGACACAGAGTGAAGGAACGATTCTCTTTTTCGAAAAAATGTTCGAGGGGCGTATGTATTTCGTCGACCCCCTGGTTCAAATGGGCGCCAACGCGATCATTTGCGACCCCCATCGCGTGATCATTTCCGGTCCCTCGAAACTCCGAGGACAAACGGTCAGGAGTCCGGATATTCGCGCGGGCATGGCGATGATCATCGCCGCTTGTTGTTCCACGGGGCGTCCGTGCATCGTTCAGAATGCGGAGATCGTCGACCGCGGATACGACGGCATCGACGAAAAGTTGCAAGCCCTGGGCGCCGATGTGGTTCGCGAATCTGACTGATCCCTTGTTGGCAGATCAGCAGCGGCCCGGCGATCTTGCCTTGTTAGGCGCAGGCGCAGGCGCAGGTGTAGGCGGTTAGCGCGTAGGGTCGGCGGGTTGGGGAATGCGAAGCCGGGCGATCGGGTGTCCCGGCCCGACGCGTTCCAAAGTGAGGTCTCCGCCGAGGGAATTCGCGGCATCCTTTGCGGTGGCGAGGGCGAGATTCGAGCTTGCGCTGTCCTCGTTTCCGGCCAGGGCGCTTTCGGTCGCAACGATCGCGACCGAGAAGTCGAGCATCCGCACTCCATTCCGAGTCTCCTCGATCTTCCCGATTTCGAGCTGGATCTCGTCTTCGGGCGTGCTTCGCTCTGCGGTCCAGTCGAGCAGGCTTTCCAGTCCCGCGATGAGCAGGGCATCTTCCCCCCAGAAGAGCGGGGGTGCATTCGTCGATTCGATCCTGAACGTGCGGCCGGCATTCGCAGGATTTCCTTGAAAATCACCACGAATCTTCTCGATGAGCTTTTCCAGGTCGTGCCAGCGGAAGTTGGTCGAGGGGCCATCGGAATTCGCCATCGCGCGGTCGACGATCTTTGTCATCCGATCTGTCGCTGAAATCATCCGCTCGATCGCGTACTCGTTAGGGCTTGCATCGAGGGACGCGAGGAGTAGCGCGAGCGATCGCTCGATCGGATGGCGCGTTGGTGACCTCTCGTAACGCTCCACGAGATCCCGGAGCGCGTAGCGGGTGTCCTGCTCCAGCTTCTTCTTCTTCTTCTTCTTGGCCTTGGATCGTTTCGATTTGCGCACGAGCCGGTCGGTTTCGTCTCGTAGGATCACGACCATTCGGACTTCGTCTTCAGCGGTTCGGTAGGGCCGAAGGGAGAGTTCGGCGAGAATATGCCCACCCGCCTCGGTGTCGAGTTGGACTCGCAGCCGTGTGATCGATTGCGCAACGATTTGACTCGCGAAGACTTCGAAGCGCGCCCGAGCTTCATCGCGGTGCTTGCCGGGGATCCACAGACTGAAATGGCTTCCGGTGACTTGTTCCGGGGTGTAGCCGATCAGATCCATGACCGACGCGCTGACGTAGACGATTTGGCCGCTCTGGTCGAGTTCGCATAGCACATCGACGGCGGCGTCAGTCAGCGTGCGATGGCGCCGCTCACTTGCGGCCAGCGCCGCCTTGGCCAGTTCGAGCTCCTCGTGCTTTGCGTGAAGCTCCAGTTGCTGGGTTTCGAGAAAATCGAGTACTGATCGCGCAGAAGCGATCGTACGAACCAGCCGTGTTAGTCGTGCCCAGGGTGTGCGGGAAGCGGGAAGCGTGATTTCGTAGCTGGCTTCAAACTCCCCGATGCGAGCGCTGACGACTGCGTCATTCAGTCCAAGGACGCGCGGGAGCGCTCGTGCGCTGCCAATGACGAGTTGGAAGAGCTGCGGGCAGGGCCGCATCCCCTTCGATAGCTGGGCGTGGATTTCGATGCGATTGGGTGCAACTTGCTTGATACTTGTATGAATTCCCGGGATCGCTCGCCGCAACGCCCATTGACTGGCCGCGCGGTAGAGGGAATAGGGTGAGGTCGAGAGACCGACCAGGGTATGGAAAATCGACGAGGGTTCGAGATTGCAGATCTGCTCGCCGCAGGCTTCGAGTTCGTCGAGGCCGCCGGCGTGATGTTCTAGTCGCTTCATGAAGTCGACGAAATCGACCCAGTCGACGGCTTGGCTGATCCGGCCAGTTTCGTCCAGGGAAATAGGGAGGTCGCCCAGCAATTGCGTTGCAGGTATGCCATGTCGCTCGAGGGAACGAAAAAAATCAGTTAGGAAACGGCCAGAGACGAGCTGAGCTCCTTCTGCCGTTCCTGTATTGGTCTCGAGATGTTGTCCGGGACTCATCCCCGCACCCCCAAAACGCGGTTCCAGCCGATAGATTGGCATACTCGCAGCAGGATCGTGCGCGATCTTGGGGAGAATCCCTACTCGATACCCCGTCTGTTCCCGAGGGAAATGGCCGATTTCTTGCCCGATCGGCCCGTCGGCTCAGTGAGAACCCCGACCGACCTGGGCCAAGACGCGCGCTATCCTGCCGGCGTTCAGCATCAACCCCCAGCCGTAGTCGCGAACGAGTCTCTTCAAGAAGCATCGAGGCGATCGTCGGGACCGGATGGAAGTGGAGGCGGCGTGCGGCCGACCCACCAACCCCAATTGTCGAATACAGTCACGACACTTGCCGCTCCGGTCTTCGGCGGCGAGACCGCGAAGCCGTCGTTCGCGAGGGGTTCCACTGGCGCTCGGCGGCGATCGAAGCCTTCGATCGTCCGACTCGTTGTTTTCGCGATCCTCGTGCTTGGATTCCTTGCGAACGGGCATCGGGCAGGGTCAGCCGAGGCTGGCTCGGCCCCGGGCCGCCGACCCTTGGAGGCATTGAGCGGCCCGTGGCGTTGGCTCGAGCCCAACCTCGAGGGGCTCCGCGTGACGAACCGGCTGATGGCTGGTCCTTGGCGGGACGTCGCGATCACGCGCGACGCGGGTCGTCGACAATGGCTACTGGACGAGCTCACTCGTAAAACGGCCGCATCGCGAGGGGCCAAAGACGCTTGGCGTGGCGTGTCTACACGACCGATGAGACCTTCCACGCGAGCCGCCGAAAGGCCTCAGACCGGGGCTTCGATTCTTCGCCGTGCGACCTTGGAGTCGGCACGGCTACTCGAAGCCGCGGGTGAGTCCGCGGCGGCTGCCGAAGCCTACGCCGGCGCTGTTGCTTCACGAGATGTCGTCCTGCTTGAAGTCTGGCATGGATTGGCTGTGAATCTCGCGCGCATAGGCGATGTGGCGGGCGCGGAACTGGCCTTTCTTCATGGGCTCGATGCCTCGGGGCGTGCTTCAGATCAGATTCGCTTTCGCTTCGATCTGGCCGGCTTCTATGCACAGCAAGGACGGCTGCTCGAATCACTCGCCGTCGTGGATGCGCTCCTTCCCCATCTTCCCTACTCCCGCGAGTTGGCCAATGCGCGGATCGCTTTGCGCACTTCCGTCGAGCTGAGCGAGCTCCGGGCACCACGTGCCGGGCAGCTCGATTGGCCGAGTCAGGAGCCTTCACTGAATTGGGCGGCCTTCGATCCACGCATCGCGTATCTGGCCGAACGTTTGCCAATCGCTCTGCAATTTCGGGTCTATCCGGTCGCTTTGCGCATCAAGAATGACGAAGCGGTCCGTACGGCGATCTTCACGGGCGCTACCGGCCTTTTCTTGCTTGCGCTCTTCGTCTTGCTTCGGCAACGCGGCGATGTCGCAGTAGCGATCGAATACCCAGAAGAGTTGCGAGGTATTTTCCGAGTCTGCCTTCGAGGGAGCCGTCGATCCGCACCCGCCACGTCGAGCGAGGAACAGATTCGCAAGGGGCGCGCTTCGATGCGCAAGGAACACCATATGGTGTCTCGGGAGACACGCTTTCAGCGACTCTTCACTGGTCGATACCATGTGATGATCGACGGATTGTTGATCGATCCGGAAACCGACGAGGTCCTTGGTCGCGTTCACGAGGAGAAAATTGTACGGGTTCGGCATCGCAGGACGGTCCGCCTCGAATTCGACATCCATCCTTCTACCAGTCCCGTCGACGTGAAAGTCGTCTGGGGAGATCGGCCGGCCGGCGAGGCGCTGATCACGGTTCCCGGATTTGTCGACAAGCCACGATCAGCCACGAAGGGCACGATTCGCGTGCTGCTACCCAAGGGAGACTACACACTGCTAGTCGGCTGTGGCGATCGTGTCTTCGATCAATCTCTCGTGGTGTCGAGTTTTCGACCTTCTCTGGTCGAGATCGACGTTCTCAAAGCGGAGGCCGTCTTCAAGGGCTGCCCCCCCGCCGTCCTCCCGTACCTGACGCAGAATCTTTTGGATGTGGCCAAGGCACTCGAGCGAGACGGTCAAGCTGGACTGGGCTTCAGGTTGATGGCTGCCAAGCACCAGGCGGACGGAGAACTCGCGCGGGCGGCAGATTTCTTCGAATCGGCGGGCGACAACGATGCGGCTGCGAAGCTGAGACTCGAGTTGGGAGAATTCGATCGCGCGGCAGCGTTGTTCGAAGCGGCTTCGAGTTGGGTTGAGGCCGCCGAGGCGCATCGCCGGGACGGCCAGACCCTTCATGCGGGCGAATGTTATGAGCGAGCGCTCGACTACGAGCGCGCGATCGATTGCTATCGGGAATCCTCCGCCATCGACCGTTGGCTGACGGCCCTCGAGCGATGCGGTGAAGTCTTCCAGGCGGCGAAACTGGCTCTCGAACACGACCAGCGACCCCGGGCGATTCGGCTCTTGCAGCGTGTGGAAGGAACCGACCCGGACTTCCGCGAAGCCTGCGCACTCTTGGCCGAAGCCTTCGAAACGGAAGGGCATTTCGACCTGGCTGCTGGGAAGATGGATGAATTCATCTCAACCTTCCGACCGGATTTCGCAACCGGCGACAGCTACTCACGCCTTGCGGAATTGTGGGAACAGGCGAGCCATTTCGAGCGATCGCTCGAAGTACTCGAAGGTCTGCGTCGACGCGAGCCGACCTTTCCGAATATTGCGGCGCGAATCGAGGCACTGCGAAAACAGCGCAGCGCAACCGGGCATCTCTTTAGCTCGGGTAGCCGCGCGCCGAGCGGTGACACCACGGCCTTCGTCGGAGAGGTGCGTTACGACGTGCTCGATGAGATCGGTCGAGGCGGCATGGGCATCGTCTATCGTGCTCGCGATACGCGTCTGGACCGGATCGTCGCCCTGAAACGATTGCCCGATGGCTTGCGCCGCCATCATCCGCGCGCCTTGCAATTCTTCCTGCGCGAAGCACAGTCCGCGGCGCGACTCAATCATCCGAATATCGTCACCGTCTTTGACGCGGATCAAGAGGACGGGCAGTTCTTCATCACGATGGAATTGCTTGAAGGACAACCGCTCCAGACCGTTCTGCGAGAACGCGGTCAACTGTCTCCGTCGAATATCCTTGGTATCGCGCGCCAGACTTGCCGCGGTCTCGACTACGCGCATTCACAGGGTGTGATCCATCGCGATATCAAGACCGCCAACCTTTTCGTCACGACTGATCGCGTCGTCAAGATCATGGATTTCGGTTTGGCAAAGGTGCTCGAGGAAGTACGCGGTGCGACGACGTTGGTGTCGGGAACGCCCTATTACATGTCGCCGGAACAAGTTCTGGGCGAAGAGGTCGATCTTCGTTCGGATCTCTACTCGCTGGGTGTCACGCTCTTTGAACTTGCGACCGGCGGCGTGCCCTTCGACTCGGGCGAGGTCGGCTACCACCATCGCCATTCCGCAGTGCCCAATCCCCAGGAACTCCGACCCGACCTACCGGATGCGTTGTCGCTCTTGATTCTCAGACTTCTCGAGAAGGAACCGGCCACACGATTCCAGACCGCCGGAGAGGTGCTCGACGCGCTGACAGCGATCGATCCGTCCTGAACTCGGGCACCTTGGGCTCTGTAGAGCGCGTATCGATCTGATGTAGAATCATCTTTGAAGCATGTGTGTTGGATCACTTTATCCGCGCGCCGGCTTGGTCACTCTGCGCGCCGATGGAACCCAACGAGATTGATTCCGAGACCGATCCCGAACTCGACCAACTGGTCGAGCAGTTCGGTCATCGCGTGCGCTACTTCGCATGTCGCGTCGAGAGGCGCTTCGGGTTGGGTCGGCAATGGCGTGATGATCTCATCTCGTCGGGCTATTGGGGCTTGCTCAAGGCTTTGCGCAACCGACGCGATGATGCGCATCCGCACGAGTTGTCGGCCTACGTCTCGCGGCGAGTCGAAGGCGCGGTACTCGATGAAGCCCGCCGGGTCCTGAGTCGACTGTCGACTCACACCGCTTGCGAGCCGGAAGACCTCGACGCTGGTCTCCCGAATGAGATCGATTGCCCCGGCTGGGGGCCAGGTCGTGGTGCACCCGGTCCCGAAGATCTCGCCGATCAGCATGGTCGCTGGCGATCGATCGAGCGGGCCATCGATCATCTCGGCCCTGATCATCGAAGCTTGCTCCTAGCCTACGCGTCGGGCCGCTCGCTTGCAGAGATTGCTCGCAGCGATGGATCGAGCCCCGCGCGGCTGCAAAACCAGCTCTCCAAGATCTCACGAGGAATTCGCGCTCGGTCGCCCGAGCTTCGACGGCTTCTGCGACACGAAATCTAGTGTTGGGTAGAACGGGTCCTCCGTTCCGCCGCGATCAGCCGAGTCTCCATCGCGCTCTGGAGTCGCGGCCGGCGAGTGCCGAGCCCGTGTGTCTCGGAGCATCCCTTCTTTACCGACCCACTCCGATCTGGGTGAAGAATCCTTGAATCATGGTGAGTTGGCCGAGCAGGCATCGGGGCATCTCGACCCCGCGGGCGACCCGTGGATCTTCGTCGACAGGGGTCGAAGCGAATCGTCAGGGACCGTAACATCCCGCTCCGAGCGGCTTCGCTCGGTACGGCAAAGCGGACAACGGGTCCGCCAGGAGAGATCGGGTATGTCAGAAAATTCGAGTGGGCGCTCAACGCTGATTGCTGCCTTGCTGATCAGCTTTTCGATCATCGGCGCCAGCTTCTTTGTTGCGAATTCGCTCGATCGGGGGACAGCCCAGCTCGAAGCTGTGACGGAGATTCTCGAAGACCTGCCGCTGGCCGCTGCGCCGGGCGCGAATGCCCGTCCGTCCCGACCTGGTCGACCCGATGCCAATCGCGAATACAAGGTTTCAGTAGGTGATGCACCGGTTCGGGGAAGCGAAGATGCGGCCGTGACGATCGTCGAGTTTTCTGATTTTCAATGTCCCTTCTGTAATCGAGTGACTCCGACGCTTGCCAAGATCGAAGAAGAATACGGCGATCAAGTCCGACTCGTCTTCAAGCATATGCCCCTTGCGTCGATCCATCCCCTGGCAGGACAGGCCCATTCCGCGGCGGAAGCCGCCCATCAGCAGGGCAAGTTCTGGGAGATGCACGATCTCATTTTCGCCAATCAGCGCGATCTCGCCGTTCCGACGCTCGAGGGTTATGCGACCACGATGGGCCTTGATATGGATCAATTCCGGAAAGACATGAAGGCAGAGGCCACGGCGAAGCGGATCAACGATGATCTGAAAGAAGCCGCCGAATTGAGCGTCACGGGAACGCCGTCGTTCTTCATCAATGGAAAGTTTCTATCCGGCGCTCAGCCCTTCACCAACTTCAAGCGGGTGATCGACGAAGCCCTCGAGAAGAGTTAGTCGAGGCTTGTTCGCGTGATTCGCGGGATCGCCTTCGATCTTTTCGACACGCTCGTCGATCAGAATCACGATCAGCTCTCCCCGATCGAGATCGAAGGTCGCCGGGTCGGGGCGACGACACCGGCTCTTCATTCCTTTTCGGTCGAAGACGTCGGGAGATCGCTTTCGATTGCAGAATTCGCCGCCGTTCTAGAAGAAGTCGATCGCGAACTTCGAGTCGATACGATCGACGTGAACGTCGAACTCGCGTCTCTCGATCGTTTCGCAGCCTTGGCCGCCCGTCTCGAATGCAGAGACGTTCTATCGGCGGCGAAGTCGATGACCGAAATTCATATGGGCATCCTGCACGCTGCGGTGACGATCCCCTCGCATCACGAGGCCGTTTTGGCCAGTCTGGCCGTCGACTACTCGCTCGCGCTCTGTTCGAATTTCTCCCATGCCCCGACTGCGCGCAAGATTCTTCGGGAATCGGGATTCGACGATCACATCAAAACCATCGTTATCTCCGATGAAGTGGGTATCCGAAAGCCTCGACCGGAGATTTTCGACGCGGTCCGAGATTCGTTTGGATTCGCAGCACACGAAATATTGCACGTCGGTGATAAGCTTCGCGCCGACGTCGCGGGCGCGGCGGGGATCGGCATGCGTACGGTCTGGCTGACACGTTGTGTTCGTGATCCCGAAGCGTCGCTGGCGAAATTCGACGGGCCCCGGCCCGACTTCGCGATCGAGGATTTGATGGACCTGCCAGTTCTGGTCGCAAGTCTTGGGAATCTGTGACCCGCGGATTCTCGCGCCGGCCTGGTTGCTGTGCAGATCCGATTGGGAAGCAAATCGGATGGGGTATCTAGTGAATGGCACCCGGCTGGATGAGCTGGAAGATCGCGGCCTCCGCTTCGAATTGCGTTCCATCGGCGCGCTGCATGTCAAAACTCCCAGCCATCGAGCCGAAGGGCGTTGGGAGTGGGCAGCCCGAAGTGTATTCGAAGGATTGGCCCGGCTCGAGCGTCGGTTGTTCGCCCACGACGCCGGGGCCGTGGACTTCTTCGGTATGGCCGGTGCCGTCGATGATCGTCCAATGGCGATTGAGAAGTTGAACGGTGGTGTCGCCTTCGTTGGCGATGTGGATCGTGTAGAGGAAGAACCATCGACTCGCCTGGGGGTTGCTGTGCTCTGGCGAATAGCGGGCGCGAACCCGGACGCGAACGCCGCCGGTTTCTGCTTCGGAAGAGGTTTCGAAAAAATCAGGCTCGGACACGCGCGAGACTTTAGCAGGCACTTTCTTCGCCTCCGAACTCGGCGTCGCCAATGAATTGTCTTTTGATCGACGAAGATGAACTCGATCCCGGAAGAAAATTCGTTCGCATCGAAGGGCGGAGGCGCCTCCACGCGGAGAAGATTCTCCGTGCGGCTCCGGGCGACACGCTTCGGATCGGCCTGATCGGAGGGCGGCTCGGAACCGCACGAATCCTGCGACTCGATCGCGAAGCGCTCGAACTCGAGATCAAACTCGATCGCGAACCGACGCCGAAACGCCCCCTGCACCTGATTCTTGCGTTGCCGCGTCCGCCGGTTTTTCGGCGCCTGCTTTCGACCATCGCCAGTCTTGGGGTCGAAGCGCTACTCGTCGTGGGCACCGCTCGGACAGAAAAGAGTTTTTGGCAGAGTCACGTCGTTGAAGCGGAGGAAGTGCGTGAGCGGTTGCTCCTCGGTCTCGAACAATCGAGTGACTCGATCCTGCCGGCCGTCGAGTTCCATCGCCATTTCGAATCCCTCGTCGCGGAAATTCTCCCGCCCCGCATAGCGGGTCGACGTGCTCTGCTCGCGCATCCCACAGCAAGCCTTGGATGCCCCCACGCGGTCGAAGGGCCGGTCACGATCTTCGTTGGGCCGGAAGGTGGCCTGGTCGACGATGAAGTCGATCGCTTGAAGGGGATTGGCTTCGAGGCCGTTGATCTCGGGCCTCGCGTGTTGCGAGTCGAGCCGGTTATTCCGCTACTGGTTGGCCGGCTTTTCGATTGAGTTTCTGCCAGCCATGGGCAGCGACGCTCTGGAAGCGCTAGCCGGGCTGATGAAGCTCGATCGGAATCGTTTGCGATTGTTCGATGTCGCTCGCCTTCGGAGGTTCGACGCCGGTCGCGATGATTCCAAAATGGATCAGCATCAAGACGGCGTACGCGACGAGTGAGACGTAGAGGCCAATTCGCGCGAATCGAAAATTCTTGTGAACCAGTAGCACGACCAGCCAGATGCCGACCACGACACATTTCTGAACCAGGAATGCCCAGGGCCCGATATCGAGAAAGAAGTCCATGACGGGGTTGGCTTCTTTGCCGCCGCGGCCCAGCCAAAGCATCGTAAAGAAGGCGTCGCCGACGTTCATCACGAAGACCGTCAGGATCAGTGCCACGTCGCGCCGCGAATAACGATCGACATAGCCTGCTCGGTCGGACTCGCGCCGTCCGCGGATGCGTCGAAGTGGTCCGAGCGTCCCGATCCAGGGGCGCGTTGGGCGTTCGCGGCGATCTGCATTGCGTCGGTCGCTGCCAGGCCGGAGCGTGGCAGCCGCCGAGAAGGGCGTTTTCGACGAATCTTCGGACGGGATGGAGCCCAATGCGTTGCGCCTCAATTGCACTCGAAATATTGTCGCCGTCCGAGTTTGCGGCGGCATGGATAGGCGACGTATCGGCCGACGAAGAGCCGAATCTGAGTGTTGGCGCCGAGTTTGTGGCGGGATCAGGAAGAGGAAATGCGTTCGAGCAGCCAGTAGAGGCCGAGCCCACAAAGACCGGCCGTCGATATCGAGCTCACGACTTGCGCCGTTCGCGACGAGACGAATTGCGCACCCAGGGAGAGCAGCGGCCACAACAGCAGGACGACAGCGATCTGGCCGATCTCGACGCCGAGGTTGAAACCCAGGAGTGCAGGGACCAGTCGATCCGTGGGCAGGGTCATCTCGACGAGAACACCGGCGAATCCGAAGCCGTGGACGAGACCGAAAGCAAAGGTCAACAAGACACGCAGCCACGGGCCATCGGTTTGGGCTGCGAGTGCGAAATAGCAAGCGGTAAACAAGATCAAGCCGACGATCGTGACGACCGGAAGTGAGGCCCAGCCGATGGCCGCGGCACCTCCGAGAAGAATCAGGCCAACGAGTACGGCGATCGGCAAAGTGTGTCTTCGTTGATGATCGATCCAGCCCTTTTCGATCGCGACGAGGGCGACGGAGAATGCAATCACTGCTTCGACTGCAGCGGCGCGTGGCTCGACGAGACCCTGTACCGCCAAGGCGAGTGTCAGGCTATGGGCGATCGTGAAACCGGTGATCAGCCGAGCGACTTCGCCGAGTCGCCTAGCAATCATGAGTAGCCCAAGGACGAAGGCCAGATGGTCCCAGCCGGATAGGATGTGGCGGACGCCTAACTCCAGGTAGTCGAGGAAGCCGCTTCCCAATTCGTCTTCGGTAGCGTCCGCGCCGCCTTGCCGAAGCACGAATGCGGGAGAGGCTTCGGTCAGAACCCGTTCCCGGACACGATCATCGCCCAGGCGGACTCGCGCAAAGTGGATGTGGGAGGGGGCAACATCGAGGAGGATCCGACTGCGAATCGTCCACTCGACCGAATTGGCCGGACATTCGATTCGCCACCGATAGCGCGCCCACCCTGTGTTGTCGGGATGCCTTTCAGCGATCGATTCGGCAAGACAAGGGATGTCGTCTGCGACGAGGATCAGATCGCGTGGCAGAAACTCGGCGGGGAGGTCTCGTTGGTCCGCAGACCGGAGCCCTGAGACGACTCCGGGGGGAAGCGCCTCAGGGCCGAGGCGGCTCAACTCGAGCAATCTCAGGCGAACGGTGACGACCGCTGTTTGACCGGAAAATTCCCAACTCGAATACGACACGCTTCGTCCGTGTCCTCTGACCTCGCGTGGCGAGGCCATTGATGCGGCGAGGACGAAGAGGATCAGGAGCGATCGCAACAGTCGACTCGGGAGGTGGGAATTGCTCATCGAATGGACGATAGCGTGTCGATTCCCGGGGGTGGGTGACATGCAGCTTGTGGAACGAGGCTGAAAGCACGCATCGAGAAGGGGCGATTCAGAGGCCACTGAGAGCATCTAGTGATCGAATATCGGTTCGTTTTGCTCAAAACCCGCACCGAAGGGTGATTCGTCCGGGTAGTCCTTGCCAGAAAGGCGAACTGTGCTACAATTTCCTTATCGACGTCAAAAATCCCGCAACCATCTGGTTTGCGGGATTTTTCGTTTGTCGGCCGATCGATTGATTTCGACTTCCGGATGGAAATGTTTTCATCGTGGTGATCAGGGCTCGCTCCCAGCTCAAGGCTTGGTCAGCGGGTCATGGCAGCGTGATTCGCGTCCCAAACTGATATCGAGCACTACGGGTTCGTTCGCCCATTCTGTCAAAGGTGAGCACCCAGCCGTGCTGCATACCGTCTTCAAACTCCGCTTGCGCCCGCACCTCGCCGGTCGGGTAGAACCGGGTCCACACGCCGACTCGTAACCCGTTCTCGTATTGACCCATAGATTCCGGTCGACCGTCTTCAAGGTATTTCGCATACCAGCCATGGCGCAAACCCCCGAACGCGGCGAGCTGTTGGCACCACTCGAGTTCGCTTTTCGCTTCCTTGGTTTCACGACGCTCTGTTCCGTCCGGACAACTTTCGCTCGCCTGAATCGGGAATGGCCGCGAGGGGGGTGTCAGTCGATCACCATATTGAGGCGTCTGGAAATCGGATCCCATTCGAATCGCTGCGGGCCCGATTTGGCCGTCGATCTCGGCCATCCGTGCGGTGGTCCCGGTTCGTTCGACCAATCGAGTCGACGAGCCGGACTCGAGTCGCGATTCGAGCGCGAGGAGATGTTCGCCGAGTTCGTGATAGGTCGTTGGGTCGAGTTCCGATCGGTGGAGGTCGAGGTCCCTGCGAATGGATTGAATGATGCCAGAGGCTTGCGCTCGCTGTGGGGCATCCAAGCCGGAGGGATCGCCAGTGAGCAAGTCGAGTTCGTCGAACCGAGACTTCAACTGGTACAAGACGCGAAGAGAGGCCTGTTGGCGCCGTCGGCGCTGAACCTCCTCTTCGCCGGAACTCGCGGGATCCGGCGTGTCGTATGAGGTTCGTAGATCGGGCGGCTGCAATTTGGACAGGAGCTGGGTCTGGATCTCGTCCAGGCCGGAAGTATCAGCCTGGGTGCCCTTCGCCATCGCAAGGAAGGCGTCGGGCGAGAAGTCGCCTGGCTCATTCATCATCATCACGGCTTGAAACGTCGGAGCGGACGAGCCAAGCGTGAGCACCAACCCGATCGCGAGGCCGAGCTTGTTCGGCCCGGTCCAGCCGTCGTGGAAGGCTATGTAGGGGTAGACGACGAAATTGAGAATGGGCACGAAAATCAGAAGACCCAACCATCCGGGAAGATCGCGGGCGATCGCCGTATTGCTTGCGACGCGTCCGAAGTAGACGAGACCTAACAGACCCGAGAGGCCGAGTCCGAGGCCCACCATGAGGCTTCCAAGTAAACCACCGAGCGCCGCCGCCGCCGCCACCAGCGCGCCGTTTCCCAATACCACAAAGATCGCGACAACCAGAAAGCGCCCGATGCTGCTGCCTCCCGCTGCCAGGGTCGGGGCCAGCTGGAGAATGGGTATCCAGGCGAGGACCTGCATCAGCTCGCTCTGGTCCGTCTTTTCGGTGATGGCCGAGATCGTGTGTGCCCAGAAAAGCTGGAGAACAGTGAGCAGGGCGACGCCGCCGATCAATAGGGGTCCGATCCATTCCATTATGGGCCCATCGGGAGGTCGCCCGATGGAGTTGACGTTTTGGCCGGCCGCCACGAGACGCCACCCAATCTACCCCGAAGGGATGTGGAACGGATCTATTGAAAATGAAAACGATTTTCGATTACTATCTGTTTTAGTGAAAATGGTTTTCATTTTCAAAAAGAAATACGATCGACGAAGTCGAGAGGTTCGAGGGAACGATGCGAAGTGGAATGAAGATCCTGGTCACCTCGGTTTGGACCGTGCTTGCCGCATTGTTGCTCTTGGCGACGGCCCAGAGTTCTCGTGCGGAAGAGACGACGCAGCCGACCGCGGATGAGCAGCGCATCGAAGCACTCGAAGAGCAGGTCGAGATCCTGACCGAGGAGATGGGACGTCTAGACTCGATCTTCGCCGTGCCGGAAGAGTTGAAACTCGAATCCTTCGCTGGATTGGGTCCCGCCGCGTCAAAGGTCTATAAGAAGGATCGCGGACTTTCGATTGGTGGCTACGGCGAAGTTCGATTGAGAAGTTTTCAGAACAAGGGCGATGACGACCAGGGTGATGTCTTCGACGCCCTTCGTGCCGTCTTTTACGTCGGATACAAATTCAACGACAAATGGGTCTTCAATTCGGAGTTGGAATTCGAACACGGCGGTTCGAGCGGCGGCGGTTCGGTTTCCACGGAGTTCCTGACCATCGACTATCTATGGAAAGATGAAATCAGCCTGCGCGGTGGATTACTTCTGATTCCAATGGGCTTCGTCAATGAGATCCACGAGCCCAACTTCTTTTTCGGGGCCGAGCGGCCTGAAATCGAGCGACTGATTCTTCCTTCGACCTGGCGTGAGAATGGCGTCGGAGTCTTCGGCCGCGTGGCGGATCGGATCGCCTATCGCCTTTATGTCGTCAACGGTTTCAAGTCTTCGGATTTCAGCAACAATGGACTTCGTGGAGGTCGGCAAAAAGGCAGTAAAGCGCTCGCGAACGACTTCGCGATCGTGGGACGCGTCGACGTTGATGTAGCGCCCGGACTGCTCATCGGCGGGTCATTCTATACCGGGCAGGCTGGACAAGAGGAAGATGTCGAAGGCGTGGACCTGCCCGATTCGCAGACGACGATCTATGAACTGCATACGCAGTACAAGGGTTACGGAGTGAGCTTTCGCGCGCTCTGGACCGAGGCGTTCGTCGACGAAGCGGGCCGCCTTTCGCGCATTCTAGCCAGCGTTCCGGACGGACCGACAACCGCGGTCGCCAATCAAATGCGCGGTTGGTACGTCGAAGCGGCATACGACGTCATGCCCCTGCTTGCTGAAGGTACCCGGATGTCCCTCGAACCCTATTTTAGATTCGAGCAATATGACACACAGCGGGGCGTGACGGATCTGGGTGGATTCGCGCGTGACAAAAGCAAGGACATTGATCTCTATGTGGCAGGGCTACAATTCAAGCCGATTCCCGAGATCGTGCTCAAGGTCGACTATCGCCGATTCGAACTCGCGGCGGGCAATCGAGCGAACGAGGTACAGGCATTGTTAGGCTATGTTTTTTGAACCAATGTGTTCGTGAAGCACGAGCGATGGCGATCGTTTCTGGCTTGGTCATCGTCCTGGCTCTCGTCTCCTGGCCGATGAGAGTCGCTTCGGCAAAGGTCTTTGCTAGTCAGAACCAAGCATTGGCGGACGCCTTTCCCGATGCCAGTCGAATCGAGCGGAAGACGATGCTCGTTCGGAAGAAGGATGCCGCGAAGATCAAGGCGATCACGCGCGCCGAGCTCGAGTCGAAGATCGTCGTGATTCATACGGCGTATAAAGAGGAAGAGGTACTCGGCTACGCGCATATTGACGTTCACAATGTGCGAACCAAGCCCGAAGCGTTCATGATCGTGTTGAAGCCAGACGGATCCGTTCGTAGCGTTCGGATCCTGGCGTTTCATGAGCCGCTCGACTACTTGCCGACCGATCGCTGGTATCAGCAGTTCGCAGGGAAGTCCCGGAAAGACGCCTTGCGGGTTGGTCGCGATGTTCATGGCGTCGTCGGTGCGACCCTGTCCGCGCGCGCGGCCGCCGACGGTGTCCGTCGGATGCTTGCGTACTGGGAAGTTCTATTGAAAAGCCCTGGAGCCAAGACCCAGGCGCCCTAGACTCTCGATCGACGATCCGGATTGACTCGGATTCGGCACCAGGCGAAGCGGGCGCCCCCGCGAAGGATCCTTCTTGCGGTTTACGGTAACAGGGGAGTGGGACAGGAACCGCCTGCTTCAGGTCGTCGTCGTACTCTATTGCTTTTTCGTCGGGCTGCTCTGGCTGACGAATTGGATGCTCTACTTCGACGCGATGGATTTCACGACGGCCTCCGTCGTCGATCACTACCTTGGAAACGAGGCAGAGTTCCGGTCGGCGCGAACCTACCGCGGGATGGTCGAGACGGCCCATTTCCATCTCTTCGCGATGGGCATGCTGATGATGGTGTTGACCCATCTCGCGCTCTTCGTCCCCGTACGAACCGAATGGAAGATCGCGCTCATCGTCGTTCCCTTCTTCTCGGCGCTGGCCTCGGAAGGGGCGGGCTGGCTCGTGCGCTGGGGGGGGGCCGGCTTTGCCTGGACGAAGATTGCTGGAATTCTGATGCTTCAGGGAAGCCTGGCTGCGTTGGTCGGCATCGCGCTCTGGTCCGTCTTTGCAGGCAATCAGGCACAGAATTACACCGCCGGAGAAGACCTCGAAGACGAGGATTGGGATTGAGGCTCAGCTGGAAGCGACATCGAGTCATCGTCGTCGCCCTGCATGCACTGCTTGTCCTGGGTTGTGTCGCCCTAACGTCTTCACCAACGCCTTCGCCGACGCCTTCGCGAACCCCCGATCGGATCGTGGTCTCGGACGGTTGGCTCGCGATGGGCACGTTCTTCGAAGTTGAAATTCGAGTGGTCGCGGAGGACGCCGGTCGTGCGCGAGAATGGATTGGGTGGGCTCGCCGCGAGATCGTTCGGCTCGAAGAGATCTATTCGCGGCATGACGCGGACAGCGCTGTTTCGGACCTGAACGAAGCGCTTGCGGGCGACGAGATTTTCACGCGAGAGCTCATGGTCGAGTCCGAGCTGGAGGAGATTCTCTTTCTGGCTGTCGAACTCTGGGCGGGCAGTGGCGGCGCATTCGACATCACTATTGGTCCACTGGTCGATGTCTGGACCGAGGCGGTTGCAAAGGGAAACTGGCCGTCGATCAAGGCGCTTCGCCGGGCGAAGGCCAGGATCGGCAGCGAGGCTCTACTGCTTCTCGGCGACGGGAAGCTCGAGATCCTCAAGCATGGAATGAGACTCGATCTCGACGGATTGTCGAAAGGGCGGGTGCTCGACCAACTTCGAGCGCGCCTCGAGAAGGATCTTCCCGGCGCCGCGGCGCTCTTCAATTTTGGCGAGAGCAGTGTTCTGGCGATCGGCGACCCGGATGGCGAGGGCTGGCGCCTGGCCATCCGATCCCGCAATCCGGCGGATGGCCGTTTGAGGGAGGGGAGTCGAAACGTATTGTGGCTTCGCGATCAGGCATTGTCGGTGAGCTCGAGTCTCGGGGTCGCAAGCGAAATCGATGGCCAGCGGATTTCGCATGTCATTGACCCCCGAACCGGAAGCGCCGTGATCGAGAGTGTCGAAGCCTTCGTGATTGCGGACAGAGCCGCCGTGGCCGACGGTTGGAGTACCGCATTGCTTGTCATGGGCGCCAATCGCGCGGCCCTTCGTTTGATTCGGAAGGCAGGTCTCGAGGCGGATGTTCTTGAGCGTTCCGGGTCGGAAATCTCAACGGAGGGGTGGGAGGAGCATTTCGTTCAGCCGTGATTCGCGAGACCTTCGCATTCTAGGATCCAGATTGAGAACGGGCTGCGTTGATGTCGCCGGTTCAGATGTTAGTCGGATCCATGTTTCTCGGCGAGCGCGCATTCGCGGCGCGCTTCATCGCTGCAACTGCAGTCGAGCCCGGTTCCCCCGCATGACCCTTTGAGTGTCCGATTCGAAAAAATTACACCCACGGCCATACCGACCATGGCGAGGCCAAAGATCAATGCGGTCAGGAGGAAGGTCTGCATCAGGCACTCCGGTACGCGCGCAGAATGTCACGCTGAACATCTGGAAACTACCGTGGAACGCTGCTCGGCGCACGAACGAGAGAGCCTGTTGAAAATTGGCCTGCTAGGAGTCGGCGCTCTTCCTGGGCGCTGCATTTCGTGAAAGAGCGGGCAGCTCTGCTGTGAGATCGAACCAGGGCGCTTTCTGTTCCGTCCAGATATGGATGACCGGCTTCGCGCCCGGATCATCGAATAGGCTTCCGACTCTGAGAATCACTTCGTCTTCATGATCCCAGGCCGCGATGAGATGGGACCCACAGTTTGGGCAGAAGTGGCGCTTTTTTCCGGGCGAGGACTCGAAAGCGCTCAGGGTTGCTTCGCCCCTAGTCCATCTGAAATCGCACCGCGCGACTCGCGCGGTCGTTGCAAACGCCGCTGCATGGGCTCGACGGCAGGTCTCGCAATGACAATTCCCGATCGGGCCGAGAGTGCCGTCGATCTCATAGCCAATCGCGCCGCAAAGACAGCCACCGGACAATACGGTCATGCACAATTCTCCGAGCCAGAGATGAAAACGATCGCGATATCAATCACCCGTCCGCGCAGGTTGGGAGCGCCGTCGGGTGCTCGAGAGCTAGAAGAAAAGGGTGATCGCCCAGATCGAAGCAACCAGGAGAATCAGCATGCTGCCGATCGCTCCGACGGCGCGAAAGATTTTCAAGGACTCGTCTGCGCGGTAGCCGATGGCATGACATAGACGTGCGACGACAAGCCCTCCGCCAAGCGCATGGATGGCAATGCTCCCGACGCCGTTCAACTCGAGCAAGCCGATGATGATCAGTGTGATCGGTACGAACTCGACGAAATTGGCGTGTCGCCTCATCGCCGCAATCACTTCGAGGTTGCCACCATCGCCGATCGAAACGCCGCTCGCCGATCGCGCTCGGCCCACCGCGATTGCGATCCCGCTCGAAATCAGGCCGAGTAGTCCTGCGTACAATGCTGTAACGATCGCCATGTCGTGCTCCTCTGGGTACCGGGTTCGCGTTGGAGGAAGATAGTCGGACTCCGAGGCGCTGTCGCTCATCTCGGATCGCATCTTCCAGCGCATTTCGACTCAGGAAGCGAAGAGTTCGAACAATGGCGGGCCGAACACGACAACCGCGATGGCTGCCGCGCCCAGCGCAGAAAGCAGGACGGCGCCCGCGGCCAGATCCTTGGCCCGGCCAATTTCCGGGTGCTCTTCCTGGGTCACCGCGTTGCCTAGCGCTTCGATCGCAGTGTTGAACGCTTCCGCGACCCAGACGGCGGTGATCGCGAGAATGATCGCGAGCCATTCAATTCGATCAATTTCGAGCCCGAAGCCCGCGACAAGGACCACGATCGTGGC
>CAZMFM010000007.1:80890-85064 GCA_964565565.1 uncultured Spirochaetaceae bacterium
GCCAGACCCGCTTTTTCGCCGAGGACCATCAACGTCGTTGCCCAGGCATCGGCTTCGGTCGCTGTATCGGCGAGGACCGTGACCGCGGCGGGACCGGCTTCGACGGGCCGCCCCGTTCGAGGGTCGATCGTATGGGATACGCGTTCGCCATCCTCGACGTAGAATATGCGGTAGTCCCCGGACGTGGCCATCGCGCGGTCGAGAAGTTCGATGACGGACTGGATTCCGCGTCCTTCGATCTGGGGTCGTTCGATCGCAACTCGCCAGGGACCTCCCTTTGGACGGCTGCCCGAGGCTCGGATCTCGCCGCCGATCTCAACCAGGTAATCGAATCGCCCGAGCAACTCGAGTCCGTTAGCGACATGGTCGACACCGTAGCCCTTTGCGATTGCGGAGAGATCGATCTCCACTTTGGGATCGCTTTTTGCGATGAATGCGGAGGCGTCGGGCGGGGTGGAGGCATTCGAAGCGGTCGAGCCAACGCGCAGCATTCCTGCTCCGAGTCGTTGGCGCAGCCGCTCGATCTCGGCTTCGTCTGGAGGCGCATCGATGCGGGCATGGTTTCCGAACCCCCATCGGGCGACTAACGGTGCCACGGCGATATCAAAGGCTCCCCCGCTCCAGGTGTTCAACTGGATTGCGTAGGCCACGACTTCGGCGGTTTCGAGGGAGACGGGAAAGTCGGCGGTCGAATCAAACGCGTTGAATCGGGCAATCTCCGAATCGGGATTCCAATTGGACATCCACTGGTCGACCTGAAGAAGGCGCTTCGAAGTCTCGTCTTCGACGCGCTTGCGCAGTGTTTCGTCGAGCCCATCCCCGGCGATGCGAATCTCGTATGTCGTCCCCATCGTAGGGCCGGAGAGAACGAGGAGATTGGAAGCGTCGGGCGGCGCGGCAAAAAAGAGGCGATGGACGGTGAGCGAGGCGAGGAGCAGGAAGGCGATAGCCATCAGCCGAAGCGTGCGTCGGTCGAGCTCCAGACCAGGCATCGCCTAACCTCTGTTGTGTGGATTCGCGATGTACGCCGCGAACGTGCGAACGCGTTACCCGCCGAAATCGTCGAAGAGGATATTCTCGGGTTCCACGCCCAGATCCGTCAGCATCTTGATCACCGCATCGTTCATCATTGGCGGTCCGCAAATGTAGTATTCGCAGTCTTCCGGCGACGGGTGATCCTTGAGGTAGTTGTCGAAGAGGATCTGGTGGATGAATCCGGTCAACCCGGTCCAATTGTCTTCTTCCTGGGGTTCAGACAATGCGAGGTGCCAATTGAAGTTCTCATTCTCAGCCTGGATCGCATCGAAGTCTTCAACGTAGAACGCCTCCCGCAGGCTCCGGGCGCCGTACCAGAAGGAGACCTTTCGGTCGGAATGAAGCCGTCGGAACTGGTCGAAGATATGCGAGCGCATCGGAGCCATACCGGCGCCGCCGCCAATGAAGATCATCTCGTTCTGGGTGTCTTTGGCAAAGAACTCGCCGAAGGGGCCCGAGATCGTGACTTCATCGCCGGGCTTCAGATTGAAGATGAACGACGACATCTGTCCGGGTGGCACATCGGGTAGCCGCGGGGGCGGCGAAGCGATGCGGACATTCAGCATGATGATTCCGCGCTCTTCCGGGTAGTTCGCCATCGAATAGGCGCGGTCGACTTTTTCCTCGACGGTCGATGTGAATCGCCAAACGTCGAACTGATCCCAGTCGCCGTGGTATTCCTCTTCGACATCGAAGTCGCGGTAGTTCACGACGTGGGGCGGACATTCGATCTGGATATAGCCGCCCGCTCTAAAGGGGACGCTTTCGCCATCGGGCAATTCGAGAACGAGTTCCTTGATGAAGGTCGCCACATTGTGGTTCGAGCGCACTGTGCACTTCCAGCGTTTGACATCGAAGATCTCCGCGGGGATCTCGATCTCCATGTCCTGCTTGACCTTTACCTGACAAGAAAGCCGAACGCCTTCCCGCGCGTCACCCCGACTGATATGTCCGGCTTCGGTCGGGAGCAGCGAGCCGCCACCTTCCTTCACCGTAACCCGGCACACGCCACACGTGCCCTGACCACCACAAGCGGAGGGGATGAAGATCTGGCTACTGGCAAGGGTGTTCAGGAGTGTCGAGCCGGCATGGGTCTTTAAAGCCTTGTCCGGATCACCATTGATCAGGATCGTCACGTCTCCGCTCTGGACGAGCTTTGACCGTGCCGCCACCAAGATCAGGACGAGTCCAAGGATCACGAACGTGAAGCTGGCGACACCAACGGCGATGGTAGTCAACATATCAGAGCTGAATTCCTGCGAAGGCCATGAAGCCGATCGACATCAGACCGACGGTGATGAAAGTGATTCCGAGTCCGCGAAGGGGACCCGGGACATTGCTGTATCGAAGCTTCTCCCGAATCGCAGCGAGCGCGACCATGGCGAGCATCCATCCGATTCCCGAACCAGCGCCGAAGACGGTCGCTTCGGCGAGTGTGTAGTCCCGCTCCTGCATGAAGAGCGAAGCGCCGAGGATTGCACAATTGACTGCGATCAATGGCAGGAATACGCCCAACGCGTTGTAGAGCTCGGGTAGGTATCGATCCAGGACCATCTCGACGATCTGGACCGCGGCCGCAATCGTACCGATCAGCGTCAAGAAGCTGAGGAACGAGACATCGACATCGGGGAAGCCGGCCCAGGCGAGCGCGCCGGGCTTCAGAAGCACGGAGATCAACATCTGGTTCAGCGGGACCGTAATGCCCAACACGAAGACGACGGCGATGCCGAGGCCAACCGCGGTTTCGACCTTCTTGGAGACGGCTATGAAAGAGCACATCCCCAGGAAGAAGGCCAGGGCCATGTTCTCAACGAAGATTGCCTTCGTTGCTAAGCTCAAGTAGTGCTCCAACGTGGAACTCCTCTTCGATCTGTTCAGGCTTCCAGGCACGCACGGCCCAGATAAAACATCCAATCAGGAAGAACGCGGCCGGTGCGAGTAGCATCAGGCCGTTCGGTACGTACCAGCCGCCCTGGTTGACGGGTGTGAGAACGGTCATCCCAAAAACGCTTCCCGAGCCGAGCAGCTCGCGCATGAAAGCGACCGCCATCAGGACGATCGAGTATCCGAGGCCGTTGGCGAGTCCGTCGATCAAGGACATCTTCGGCGGATTCTGCATGGCGAAGGCTTCCGCGCGACCCATGACGATGCAATTCGTGATGATCAAGCCGACGAAGACCGAGAGGTCTTTGGCGATGTCGTAGACGAAGGCCTTGAGGACCTGATCCGTGACGATGACCAGGGATGCAATCACGGTCAGCTGAACGATGATTCGGATGCTGTCGGGAATCTTGTTGCGCAGGACCGAGATCGAGACATTCGATAGCGCGGTGACGGCGGTGACGGCCGCACACATCACGAGTGCAGTCGACATCTTGGTTGTGACCGCGAGTGCGGAACAGATCCCGAGGGCCTGGAGCGAGATCGGGTTGTTATTGAAGAGCGGGTCGATGAACGCTTCACGTGTTGTCAGGTCTGCCATCGTTCTTTCCTCTATACCCTTTAAACCCCTGCCTGGGCGCGGTAACTCGCCAGGTAGGGACCAAAACCATCTTCGCCGAGCCAGAAACGGACGAGTGCGGTCACGCCACGGCTCGTGATCGTCGCACCAGAAAGACCGTCGACGTTGTAGGGATCGTCTTCGATCGACCCCGCGACGCCCTTCTTGACGCCGATCACCGGCTTGCCTCGGTCATTGAAGGCCAGGCGTCCAGGCCATTTGGCTTTCCAGCGCGGGTTGTCGACTTCGCCGCCGAGTCCAGGCGTTTCCTTGTGCTGATAGAAGGTGATGCCGACGATCGTTCTTGCGTCTGGGGCGAGCGCGATATATCCGTAGAGGGTTCCCCAGAGCCCATAGCCTTCGATCGGCAAGATCAAAGCCTTGAGCTCCCCGTTCTCGACAACATCGAAGACGAGCGCGCGATTCGGGAGGCGTCGAACCTTCGATCGATTCTCTGGTGCGACGTAGCTGGTTGCTGGATCCTTGGCTTCCTTCTGTTGATCGAAACTGGCGACTTCGATATCCGCGTCGATGGCGCCGGTTTTTAGATCGATCACCTTCTGCAGGATGCTCGCTTCGAAGGTCGCGACGATTTCCTCGCGTGGCAGCTTTTCGCCGTCTTTCATCAGGCCCGCGACG
>CAZMFM010000008.1:0-52015 GCA_964565565.1 uncultured Spirochaetaceae bacterium
CTATCTGCCGCATTTCAAGCGCTGCGTCGTGCGCGCCCAGGCCGCTTCGGTGATGAGCGCCTACAACAAGGTGAACGGTACCTATTGTGGCGAGAATGCGGTCCTGCTCGATGAAATCCTGCGTGGCGATTGGGGCTTTCGGGGCTTCGTCGAATCGGATTGGTTTCTCGGAGCGCGGTCGACGGCGGCTTCCCTGAATGCGGGCCTCGATATCGAGATGCCAGCGCCCTTTCGCTTTTCGGATGAAGAACTCGATCAGGCGTTCGAGGCAGGCGAGGTCGACGAGACAGTCATAGAAGGACACGCTCGACATTCGGTCTACCAGAAGATTGCCTGGCAGCTTGGCGAGAACGAAGTGGCGGGAAAGGTTCGCCCGAACGCATCGGTTGTTGAATGCGAGGAGCACGTCCAACTCGCGCGCGAGGCCGCATTGAAGTCGATGGTCCTTTTGAAGAATGCCGACGAGGTCTTGCCTCTCCATGCTGACGAGGGCTTTTCGATTGCGGTGGTGGGCGATTTGGCGAACGTCGCGAACCTCGGGGACCGTGGCAGCAGCATGGTGACGGCTTCGACCGTGAGCAAACCCCTCGAGGCGATCTCGGCACTCGCGGGTGCGGCGACGGTCGAGTATTTCGAAAGCCATGCGGAGTTGACTCGGCTAGCCGAGTTCGATGTGGCCATCGTTGTCGCGGGATTGACCTACCTCGACGAGGGTGAATTCATACCGACGGCACAGATGGAGGCCGAGGGTGAGGATCTCGCGCGCGGTGGAGATCGTGAGACGTTGACGCTTCCCCTCGAGCAACGCGACCTGATCGAGCGTGCGGCCGCCGCCGCGACACGAACGGTGGTCGTTTTGCAGGGCGGATCGGCGATCGTCATGCGGGACTGGATCGACCGTGTCGATGCGGTCTTGATGAATTGGTACGGGGGAATGGAAGGCGGCCACGCGCTGGCGCAGCTCTTGTTTGGTGTGACTTCGCCGAGTGGTCGCCTGCCGGTCTCGATTCCACGCAGCCAGGACCAATTCATGCCCTGGGACGTGACATCGCTATCCATTCCCCACGACCTCTATCCTGGGTATCGATGGCTCGATCGGCATGATCACGAGGCGGAGTTTCCCTTTGGATTCGGACTCACCTATACGCAATTTGATGTCACGGATCTGCGCGTCGATCGCAATGACGATGGATTTCGATGTCGCGTCCGGGTGCGTAACGTCGGGGCACGCCGCGGTGCCACCGTCGTTCAGCTTTATGTTGGCTGTTCAAATTCTCGCGTAGAACGTGTCGCGAAGGAATTGAAGGCCTTCGGTCGCGTCGAAATCGATTCGGGCCGGGAAGTCGATCTGGAAATCGAGGTTCGCGACGAGGATCTCCGCTTCTACAATACGGATGCGGCGGGTTGGGAACTCGAAGCCTGTGTCTACGACCTGCGCGTTGGCCAGTCCTCGGCAGACCTGCCGCTTTGCTCGCGTTGGCAGTTGGACGGTGCGGATTGGCAAGCGAAGTGACTGCGATCGACGACGGATGGTGAGCGGCTCCAATACCAGTGAGACCCGTCGGCTCGGAGCAGCGCAGCGACTCTTCTCGATCGTGGCCGAGACGCTTGATCTCGATGTTTCGGTTCGACTCTGGGACGGGACGCGAGTTCCGCTCGGGAGTGACGTCCGCTCACCCTATGAGATCGTCATCGAGAACGCAGCCGTACTGAGTTCCCTTCTTCGCCGGCCCACACGTGACAACCTTTTTATTCACTACGCGACCGGGGCGTTGTCGATCGAGGGGGGCGACCCGCTGGGCTTCATCATCGCCGCCAGATCGGGTCGCGATTTCAAGAAGCTTCGGCGCATTCCTCGATGGAGAGCGTTGCGCGCCGCGCTGGCGGTCGCGAGAACCCGGCCACAGCACGCGCGCGGATCGACGGCGTATCGCGGCGAGCAGCGCGACGACGAGTTCATCAGATTCCACTACGACATGGGCAACGAGTTCTACGGGCTCTTTCTCGGACGGGCGATGCAATACTCCTGCGGCTATTTCGAGCAGGGCAGCCAAAATTTCGACGTTGACGTTGACGTTGACGTTGACGTTGACCCTGATCTTGATCGAGCCCAGACCGCAAAGATGGATCGAATTTGCCGAAGCCTGAAGCTGGCGCGCGGAGAACGTTTGCTCGACGTCGGTTGCGGGTGGGGTGGATTGCTATGCCACGCCGCTAAACATTTTGGAGTTCAGGCCCACGGACTCACGCTCTCTCCGGCGCAATACGAATTTGCGCAGGAGGAGATCCGGCGAATGGGATTGGCGACGCAGGTGAGTGTCGAGTTGACGGACTACTCGGACTTCAAGCTTCCTTCGAACGGCGCCTACGACAAGATCGCCAGCATCGAAATGTCCGAGCATGTCGGCCTCGAACAATTCCCAACGTATCTCCGCAAGCTGCGTTCGCTCTTGCGCGATCAAGGGCTCTTGCTCAATCAGGCCACGACACGTCGCTCAAAACGGACCGAGAGGCGTTCGAGGCGCTTGGGTGCGGGATCGCGATTGATGGAGCGCTATGTCTTTCCGGGGTTCGAATTGGACAACGTCGGGCATACGCTGTCTGTCATGGAAGCCGCCCGATTCGAAGTCCATCAGGTCGAGGGTTGGCGGGAGCACTACGCAAGAACCACGGAGCTCTGGTGTCGGCGTCTTTGGGATCGCCGAAAGGAAGCGGAGAAGCTCGTTGGTGAAGAAAAAACGCGGCTCTGGTTGGCCTATCTTGCTGGGGTATCCGTCGCCTTTGCGGCAGGCTCGCTTCGCGTCTACCAGATCGTCGCGTCGAAGCAGGGTGCCCGGGAGCGTTCTCGAAATGCCATCGTCCAAGTGCATGAATAACGGATTCGTCCATTCATCCTGCCGAGCTTCATCCGGCCGCGATGCGGACTCGAACGAAGCCGAGAAACGCTGAGGGGGAAAGAAGATGTCATCATCGACGTTGATCATCCCCGCCGGCTTGCTCGAATCGCGGAATCTGGATGCTTCCGGTTCCCCAGGAAAGGATTGTGATCGATGAAGGCGGATTCCCTTTTTGACGCGCTTGAATTCACGCGGGGGCCCGCGATGAAGAACCGCTTCATGCTCGCACCGCTCACGAACCTTCAGAGCAAGGCCGATGGCCGTCTCTCGGAAGAGGAGTTCAAGTGGCTGACGATGCGCGCCCAGGGTGGTTTCGGTCTGACGATGACCTGCGCGGCGCATGTTCAAGCGGTCGGTCAGGGCTTTCCCGGACAGCTCGGTATCTTCGGCGATGAACACCTGGAAGGATTGACCAGGCTTGCAAAGGAGATTGCGGAGAACGACAGCATCTCCATGGTCCAACTCCATCATGCGGGGATGCGTTCTCCCGAGGCGCTAGTCGGGGAGAGGCCGGTCTGCCCCTCCGATCACGAGGAGCCATCGGCGCGTGGACTTTCGCTTTCCGAAGTCGAAGCGTTAGTCGAAGATTTCATTCGCGCCGCGGTGCGCGCCGAGCAAGCGGGCTTTGATGGCGTCGAGATCCACGGTGCCCACGGCTATATCCTTGGGCAATTCTTCAGCGCGGAAATCAATCAGCGCTCGGACCGGTACGGGGGGACGCTCGAGAATCGTTCGCGAATCCTCTTCGAGATCATCGACGGAATTCGCGCGCGCTGTCGCGACGATTTCATGCTCGGCGTCCGGCTCTCGCCTGAACGCTTCGGTGTGACACTTTCGGAAGCGCGAGAATTGGCCGAGCGTGTGATGACCGAGGGCCAGGTCGACTTCCTCGATATGTCGCTCTGGGACGTCTTCAAGGAGCCTGCGGAGGAGGTCTTCCAGGGCCGTAGCCTGATCTCGTACTTTGCTGAACTGGCGCGCGGGGATACGCGCCTGGGTGTCGCCGGAAAGGTATACGGGGCCGACGAAGCGCGGCGATGTCTCGAAGCCGGCGTGGATTTCGTTTTGGCCGGCCGCGCGGCTATTCTGCATCACGACTTTCCAAAGCGGGTGCAAGACGATGCGGGCTTCCGAATGGCAAAGACGCCCGTCAGTCGAGCTCACCTGGCGGCGGAGGGGCTCAGCGAGAAGTTCATTGAATATATGTCGAGTTGGCCCGGCTTTGTTGAAGGTCCGTCCACCGACGGTTGAGAAAACGTTTGGCCTATGCAAGACCCGGAGGTTGCTTTCACCATGACGACTAATACGAATGTGGGAGATCGGCGTGAAGGCCAGGGGACAGGGGACGCGCCCCTGGATTGGGCGAGATCGCGCGAGATGAATGGGATCGAAGCGCTCATGTGGCGTGCGGAATCCGATCCGCGGATGCGGTCGACGATCTGCTCGCTGGCTCTGCTCGACCGCATGCCGGACTGGGAGCGTTTCGTCGAGGCCTGCGATTGGGGTTCGCGGATGGCGCCGCGCTTTCGGCAAAAGGTCGTCGAACCAGCATTCGGGATTGGGACACCGATCTGGGTGAATGATCCCGATTTTGATCTTCACTACCACGTTCGGCGAATTCGCCTGACCGAGGGCGGTGGTTGGCGCGAGTGTTTCGAGGCAGCGGAACAGATCGCGATGACGCCCTTCGATCGCGCGCGTTCGCCTTGGGAAGCGGTCTTGATGGAAGGCCTGCCTGATGGTCGGGCCGCCTTGTTGGTCAAATTGCATCACTCCACGACCGATGGCATGGGGGGCTTTCAGCTCTTCTCGAAACTCCATTCGAGAACGCGAGAACACAATCCAGACAAGCCTCAACCCGAGGCCCCTACGCCAGAATGGATCAGTCCGACGGACCTGCTCTTCGAGCAACTCACGCGCGACGCGCGCTCTGCGCCGGAGGGACTGCGAAAGACGGCAAAGACCTTGATGAAGGCGATTGAATCGCCTGCGGCGACGATGCGCGACGCCATGCGCTTCATGGAGTCGCTCGGTCGCGTCGTTTCGGATCCCGACGTCGAGGGATCTCCTCTGCTCTTCAAGCGAAGCCTGGCTTGGCATTTCCTGGCATTGGATATTGAATTCGCTGATCTTCGCGCGGCGGCCAAAGAAGCCGGCGCGACGATCAACGATGTCTACCTGGCCTCGCTGCTTGGGGCCTTCCGCATGTATCACGCGAAAATGGGTTACGCGATCCAAGAGATGCCGATCGCGATTCCGATCTCCGTTCGCCGTGAGGACGACGACGAGGGTGGGAACAAATTCGCCGGAGCGCGCTTCGCGGCGCCGGTCGGCATCGCAGAGCCCCGAGCACGAATCAAGGCGATCGGCGAGTTAGTGCGTTCAGCCCGGGCTGAGCCGGCGATTGATGGATTGTCCTTTCTGGCTCCGGCGCTGGCCAGGCTACCCGGTCCGTTGCTCGGAAGCCTCGCCGGGAGTCTGACGAAGGCCAACGACCTTCAGGCCAGCAACGTGCCCGGATTCCGTGAAGAGCTCTATATCGCGGGGGCGCGAATCGAGCGTCTATACGGCTTTGGGCCTTTGCCAGGCTGCGCGACGATGATCACCCTCGTGACGCACGGTGGAACCTGCTGTATCGCGGCGAATGTGGACCGGGCCGCGATCACGGACCCGGAACTCTTCGGGCAATGTCTGGCAGACGGCTTTGCAGAGGTATTGGGGATTTGCGAAGAATTCTCTCCACCGCAACGACGCGTGGATGCGCCTTCGTGAGTGCGGAGGTGATGAATCGCGCAAAGGGCGCCGCCAGAAGACGCGACTAACACTCCGTCTCGGCTAGACGATGCGAGAATCTTCCTTGCCCCAATAGCGGTCCCGCAAGATGCGCTTGTAGAGCTTGCCGGTGGGCAGCCTGGGCAGTTCCTGGGTGAAGTCGATGCTGCGCGGGACCTTGTAGTGGGCGAGTCCCTCTCCGCAGTACGCGAGCAATTCTGTAGCGAGTTCCTCGCCTTCCTCGAAACCCGGCATCAATTGGACGACGGCTTTGACTTCTTCGCCGAAATCTTCATTCGGTACACCGAATACGGCGACGTCGGCGATCTTGGGATGCGTGATCAGGCGGTCTTCGATCTCTCGTGGGTAGATGTTGACGCCACCCGAAATGATCATATAGGCCTTGCGATCCGTCAGGAAGAGATAGCCGTCCTCGTCGAGATAGCCGACGTCGCCCAACGTCGTTCGCCCACCGGACAGACGCGACTCTTCCGTCTTCTCTGGTGCGTTGTGGTATTCGAAGGGGATGCCGGCGCCCGAGAAGTAGACGTTGCCTTCTTTGCCGGCGGGCAGATCGTTGCCCTCTTCATCGACAATATGCAGCTGGCCGACGCGGATGCGGCCGACTGACCCCGGCTTCTTCAACCATTCATGGCTATCGATTCCGGTACTTCCGTTGCCTTCGCTGCCAGCATAATACTCGTGGAGGATCGGGCCCCACCATTCGATCATCTGATGCTTGACGGGAACCGGGCAGGGCGCGGCGGCGTGGATCGCACACTCGTGGCTCGAGAGATCGAAGCCGGTGCGCTCGGAGTCGGGAAGCTTGAGCATCCGACTGAACATGGTCGGAACCCATTGGCTGTGGGTCACAGAATATTTCTCGATCAGCGTGAGGGATTGTTCCGGTTCGAATTTTTCCATCATGATGACCGTGCCGCCCCAGGCAAGCGTCGCATTGATAAAGGCCATGGGCGCCGCATGGTAAGTGGGGGCCGGGGAGAGATAGACCATGTCCTCTCGATAACCGTAGAGTGGCCCGAGTGGTCTTGGATTCTCGAATTGGGAGGGGTGGACGCCGCTGAGTTCACGAATGATGCCCTTGGGTCGGCCCGTCGTACCCGAGGAATAGAGCATCGTCGTGCCGAGCGTTTCGTTCTCGATTGGATCCATCGATTGCGTGGCAAGTGATTCTTCGTAGCTGTCGAAGCCCGGATGGGCACCATCCATCATTAGCCGAGATTGGACCTGCGGTGTCACGAACTCGCCCTGTAGTTGGGCGATGAGTTCTTGTTTGGCATGACTGGTGACGAGCGCCTTCGCCTGGCAATCGTTGATGATGTAGGACAACTCGGGAGCCGTCAGGAAGCTGTTGATGGCTGTCACATAGAGGCCAGATCGCATCCCGGCCCAGACGACTTCCATATAACGCGGGTGATTCTCGAGGAAGACGGCAATGTGATCGCCCTCTTTGAGGCCTGCGGATCGCCAGACGCGCGCGAGTTGATTGGATCGCGCATCGAGCTGGCCGTAGGTCACCACCTCTTCGCTGCGCCCCATGATCACGGCGGGATGGTCCGGTTTCTTTTCGGCATGGGTTCCGGGATACATCGCGGTCGACTCCTCGTCTCGAGTGTTTTTGTCGAATGACGCTAAAGACTGTCTAGCGGATCGTACTGATGGCGGCGAGGAAATCGCAGGGGCTCATCGATTCGCCCGAGCTTCGCTTCGAGTTTCATGTCCCGGCACAATTTCGACTGCTAGGTTTCGGGCATGACATTGAAGATCCTGACCCTGAACATCTGGCACGACCAAAGCCCCTGGTCCGAGCGATTGGTGCTGCTTCGTCAATGGATGGACCGCCTTGATCCCGACATCATCGCCTTCCAGGAGGTGCTCGTCGGAGACGGTGTCGACCAGGTCCGAGAGATTCTGGGCGCGGGCGCAGGCGAGCGAGGGGATGCCAAGGGCTACCACCTCGATTATGGCCCCGCCATGACGCTGCCGGATCGAAAACACCTACAATTTGGCAATGCGATCGCGAGCCGTTGGCCGATCGTCGATCGTGAAGAAATTCGTCTGCCGGACCGCGGGGATTGGGAATCGCGTGCCGCGCTCTCCGTCACCATCGAGAGTCCCTACGGTGCCATCGGTTTTACCTGCACCCATCTCCATTGGCAGTTCAATCACGGCTGCGTTCGGGAGAAACAAGTGGCCTTGCTGGCCGAACGGGCTTGGAAGCGTCGGCCCGAGAACGGCTTTCCGCCAATCATCGCGGGGGATTTCAATGCGGAGCCGGATTCGGATGAGATTCGCTTCATGACCGGTCGACATTCCCTGGAAGGGCGGAGTGTCGCTTTCCTCGATGCCTGGGAAGTGGCAGGCGACTCGTCGCTCTCGGGCGAAGCGGGCCGAGGTATCACGTGGTCGAATCGAAACGATTATGCGCGGGTCGAATACGAACCGTGTCGGCGGATCGACTACCTCTTTGTCGGCCTTCCCGGTCGCCGGGGCCAGGGTTGGGTCGAGCAGTGTCGCGTCGTTTGCGACGAAGAAGAAGGCGGTGCCTGGCCGACCGATCATTTCGGGGTCTACGCCGAGCTTCGAACCGAAACGAGCGGCGAGCAGTAGTCGTTCCGCCCAGACCTTCAACCCATCCTCGGACGGAGACGGGAACGGGACTGGCTTCGCCAGGCGCGGCGAGCGAGGCCAGCAAGAGACCGGCTGTCACCGGTTCGAGGCGAATTCAGAGAGGACTTCGTCAGCCAGCAGATTTTCTGCCTGCTTCGCGTGGTCGCGATCGGAGCCTGCACTCGGTCCGATCACGATGATTCGTTCGACGCCGAGGGTAGCGAGTTCGCGGAGTCGCTCGATGCAATGGCGGGCTGGACCGACGATGGCATATTCGTCGATGAACTCGGGAGTCAGACTGCGCGTCTGAGGTGAGCCTGCTTGCGTGTGGTACTTCATGTCATAGCGATCGTGTAGGTCATCGAGCACACGACGTTGCGCCTCGGCGACGGGCCCGGAATGCACGCCATGCATGACCTGGAAGCGCGCGAAGGTCGTGAGTCCGCCACGGACGAGTTGGCGAGCGACGCGGACATCCGCGTGGCAGACCATGTTGATGTAGCTCCCGAATCGCAGCGCCTCGGGATCGAGGCCGGCCGACTTTCGCGCTTCGCGGGCGGTGGCGATTCCCCAGGCGATTCTTTCGGGATGGGCACCGAGTGCAAACATCACGCGATCCGCCAGGCACGCAGCGACCGCGATCACTCTCGGCCCCGTCGCTGCGACGTCGACCTCGACCTTTGGCCGCGAATCGGGAAGCCAGGTGATGCGGCTGGATTCGGCGGTGTCTGCTAGGCCGAGGGTCGAGACATCTGGCGCCGTCTGTTCGTGAAAAGAAAGCGAATCGAAGTCGACGGAGTCCCCGCGAAGATAGCTCTGCAGGGTTGCGAGGTAGTCCCTGAGTAGTTCGACGCTGGCCGGGGCGCGACCAAGATGGGCCAGAGAGGAATCGCCGCGTCCTATGCCCAGGGTGGCGCGGCCATTCGAGATGGCCTGGACGCTGGCGATCGCCGAGGCGGTGACCGCGGGATGCCGTGTGATCGGATTCGTGACCGCCGTAGCGAGGCCCAGGCGCGAGGTTCGCGTAGCGGCCACCGTCAAAGCAACATAGGCATCTCCCGAGAGATTCTGCGAATCCACGACGGCCATGCCCGCCCAGCCCGCTGCTTCCGCGCGCTGGGCGAAGACGCCCGCGCGACGTGGCGCGGCCACGGTCAGAGAATAGAGGTCGAGTCCTTCAGGCGATGTGGATGTCACGGTCGCTCCCCCCCGGCAGCATTCATGCGATCGCCGCTCGCCGGTTCATCGGGCATCACTTGTGTCCGCGGCAGGCGGCGGGGCATGTGTCCAATCGCTAAAGCCCATGCCCTTTCCTGGCTTCGAAGGAATGGGGGCTGGAAAGTCGGCTCCGTAGGCGCGGTTGATGAGATGCGGGATCCAGGTGTCGTCCCCTTCCGCAGGATAGTCGGCCTGTGTATGAAGCCACGAAAAGGCACGAAGCAGCGCGCGGTCTCCCCATTCCCAGGCTGGGTAGCCGAGTCGTTCGAGGAGTACGGCCTGCGCGACGGCACCTTGCAAGGCCTCGTAGACATAGTTTTCCTTGGGCGGTGGCCATCGGAAGCGCCCGGCGCGCCGCTGGTCATCGGGCAGGACGCCGTCGATCGAATGGCCCAAACGCCGGGCACCGAGCGGGTTGACCGCTTGATTGTCCGCGTCCTTGACCTGCCACCAGGGCTCGCCGAATTTGAAGCCTTGCCAACCTCCGGGCTCCCCGGTCCAGCCCCGAAAGACCTGGGCGGCCCGCTCGATCTCGCGCTGGTCGCCGAGGTAAACGGCCATCGCGAGGCGCGTTGCACCGGCATGGGTACCCCAGTTGTTGGGCCGATCCTCGTGCGTACTCCGAATCGATCGGCCACGATAATTGGAGTCGGCGACGCGGCGAAGCCATTCCTTGAATCGGCCCTCCTCGGCGTCGTCGAGTTGAACGAGATCAGCGGCAAGGATGTAGGCCATCAGTTCGCGACCCAACGCGAGTGTGTTTGCGGAACGCTCGGTACCCGGGATGAGGCGACAGGCCTGGCGAACTTCCCGCGCGAATCGTTCGTCCCCGGTGCGGGCGAAGACGAGTGCCTTGGCCAACACACGGACGTTATTCGGGTCGTTCTGGTTTGCGAGATTTGGATTGCGCAGCGGCGCCTCCGCTTCCGCAACCAACGCCTCCCAGGCAGGGCCGGTCATTGGCAACGTCAGGATTTCCTCACGGGATATCCAGATGCCGGAGCGGGACCGCGCGGCCGAAGCCGGCGCTTCGTTGTCTGCGTGAGCGTGACAGGCAAGGCCTCCCGTCCACAGGATGGCGAGGCCTAACAGGGTCCATCGTCGGAGCGACCGGTGCTCGCTTTGACTCCTCATGCGCCGGCTAGTTTCGCGAGATAGGGGATCCGGCGAAGTTCGGGGAAGGAATTCGAGAGATCGAGCTCGCGAGCGGTCGAGCGCAGCAGCGCGATCGAGACGATCGCGACGACTAGTAGCTGACCGAGAAATGGGGGTTGCCAGAACCAGCCGAGGCCAATGATGGCGCCGACGGCGAGCAAGACCTTCAGCCAGATACTACGCTGACCTTGCGGGACGGATCCGATCTCCGTGGTGCGGAGCAGTACGGTCTGGCGAGCGAGAGTGCCCAGAACGCGAGCGGCGGTCACTGCGATGGCCGCACCCAGCGCGCCATATTCCGGACACAGCATTGTTGCCAGCGAGAGTCCCGTGGCGATCGAGAGGAAATCCGTCCAGACGATGGATCGCGTCCGGTTGAGCACCTCGAGCATCTGTCCATTGAAGCCCATACAGACACTGAGATAATGACCGAGCGCCAGCAGCGCAAGCAGGGAAGCCGACTCCGCATATTCGGGTCCGAGCAGGATCGGCACCAGGTCCGGGGCGACGCCAAAGGTCAAAGCGAAGATCGGGAAACTCAAGACCGTGACCCAGCCTGCGGATTGCCAATGATGCTTTCGCAATTGGGCGAGATCTCCCTGGGCGCGGACGCGCATCGCTGCGGGCATGAAGAGAATCGAGAAGCTCTGCGCGACCAGGGTGTTGAGCATGGCGGCGGGAACGACCGCACGCATCGCGGCCACGCCGCTCTCGCCGTGGGTCCTCATCAAGAGGACTGTCGTGACACCTGTCAGAGTAATGAAGACGAGATCCGAACTGAGCAGCGGAAGCGAGAAGCGAAGCAATGGCCGCCACGGCACACGCCACTGCTTGAAGGGTAGGGGCAGGATTTTATTGGCGCGTAGTTCGCGCAGGGTGAGCCGCAAGCAAACGAGCAGGCCGACGACGCCGCCCGCGAAATAGGCGACGGCGAGCATCGGGGTCGATCCACCTGCGATCAATACGATCGCGACGGCCGCAGCGCGCAGTCCGGGACCCAGGACGTGCTTGCGGAAGAAGATCGCGCGTGGACTCGAAAAACAGGCGAGGGTCTGGATGCAGATCGTGTCGAGTGCTTGGATCGGGGCCAGTGCGGCGAGAATCAAGACGACTCGCGCGCCGTTGCCCGACGGAAAGCCAGCCCAGCCAAGACCAGAGACCCACCACAGGATGGCCAGGGAAAATGATCCGAGCACCACGATGACGGAGGCGGTCAGGGCCAGGGTGCCCAGGACCTCGGCCCGCTGCCCGTGCTCGGCGTAGTGCGGGATGAACCGGTTGGCGCCGCGGCCCAGGCCGAATTTGACGACGAGTTCCCCGGCCAGTGCGATCGCTAGACCGTAGGCGAAGGCACCGAAATCGTCTTTCGTGAGCAGTCGGACGATGGCGACCTGAATGCCGAAATTGACGAATTTGGAAAGCACGCGACCCACGAGAAGCAGGCTCGACCCCCGGAGTTGCCGGCCGAGCGCGTTCTGGTTCGAGTCGCTGGCGGGCGCGGGATCGCTCACGCGTCCGCCCGAATGCGCGCGGCCATCTGTCGAAGCATGCGCTCCAACAAAGTGGCAAGAACGGGTGCGCCGTGATGGGCGGTCGCCGCCGCGGACAGTCCCAGCAGGATCCAGAAGTAGCGGATATAGGCGGCATGTAGAAAGAGGCTGGTGGTCAGCGAAATGAGTAGCGCCAATTCGAGGCCGCAGACGATGCCCCACATTGGGCGGTCGGATTGCTCGAGTCGACGACGGGCTTGCTCGAGTCTGTGAAAGGTCATTGCGATGACCACCAGGAAGGCGCTCAGCCCGATGAAACCGGTCTCGGCTGCCAGTTGCAAGAAGAGGTTATGCGAGCGTCGCTGATCTGCGCGGACCTTGCCTCCGACCAGGCCGGCATAATGCGCATAGTAATGTGGTGCCAGGCCGGGCCCGGCACCCAGGATCGGATGTTCCATGAAGAGCATTCCGGCGGCCTTCATCTCGGTGAGACGACCGCGAGAGGCGCCATCTGCGTTGCGCAACCCGACCGGACCGACGCCGATGCTTTGCATGGCGACTTGACCGATGCTCAGAACCCGCTCGGCATAGTGTGGCATCACCGCCAGGACGCAGATCGAAAGTGCGAAGGCGACCGCGAGATGTCGCAGACGTAACATGCGAAAGCCCAGCGCGAAGGGAACGGCCAGGGCGAGGGCCACGATCGCACCGCGAGAAAACGCAAGCGCCATGCCGCCGGCGATCAAGACTGTCGCAATCCAGAAGAGTCCGCGTTCCCACCCCTTCGCCGTCGCCGCCAGCCCGGCGGAAATCGGAATCAGGACGGCCATGATCTGCGCAAAGCGGTTGGTCTCACCGATGGGACCGGCCAGCCGACGCTGCAGATGCCCGCTGGTGTCGCTGATCGTGGCGTCGAGTTGTGCGAAGCCGAAGAAGTTCTGCTCTTCCCCGCCCGAGAGTTGTTGGAGCATCGCCAAGCCACCCATCACCGCCCCGGCGGCCACGATTGCGATCATCGCCCAGCGCACGTCGTCGCGCGTTCGCAAAGCGTTCGAGATCAAGAGTGCGAGGACGACGCCTTCGAGTAGCCAGGTCTGCAGGGTGTCCATGGCCTCGCCCGGGCGGAGGGAGGTCAAGGCGCTGAGCGAATGGAGGAGCAGCATGACCACGGCTGCGAGCAAGATATTAGGGAAGCGAACGGGCTCGCCGCGGACCAGGACCCGATGGGCCACAGGGATTGCGAGGGCCAGGGGAACCAGGGCGGCAAAGAAGAAGGGCGCACCGTGAATGCGAACCGCTACCGCAGGCGCGTTCATATAGAGCAGGAAGAGGATCGCCGGGGCCAACCACTTCATGACGGGTTGCTCGGGCTCACGGCTGTCTACTCGGACGCATGGCTACCGATCCCGGCTCATGATTTGACGACTGGGGCTCATGGTAATCGGCCGGGTCTGACGACACTGGACTCGGCTCAAAGGGACTCTCCGGCGGTCGGTTCGGCGGCGCGTTCAGTCTCCCAATGGGAGACGCGATGGCCGCGAAGCGTGTTGACGGTGGCGACCGCGCAGGCGGCTTGGACCATCAGGATATAGGCGGCGACACCAAAGGGCTTCAAGCGACGGAGTGGGGCAAGGGCGAGTCCAGCCAAGCCCGCGGCAAGCCAGCCGATCATGACCACGGACAACAGCGCCAAGCCACCGCCCGTCGACCAGCAGGCGGGTGCCAGCAGGACGAGCACCAGCAATGGGATCCAGGTGAGCCGTCGCCAGAGCTTGTGGAGGAGAAGCTCGAAGGCGTAGGCGCCGGTGCGGGCAGGATTGAGCAGGGCCCGGCGGTAGCCGACCGCGCGCAGGCCGCGCGTAATGATGCGGACCTTGCGTCGAAACTCGCCGGCCGCTTCGCTCGCCGTCGGCTCGAAGGCCAGGGCGTCTTCGGCAAAGACCAATCGCATACCGCTGGCAATGACTCCGGTCGAGATCATGAAATCATCCGTCGCATCGGCTGGGGGGGGAACGAATAGGATACGTCGAATCGCGTAAATCGCGCCGGTCGCGGAGATGGTGTTCCCGGCGCGGGCTTGCCAGGTCTTCAATTTGCGATCAAAACTCCAGTAGCCTCGTTCGCCGGCGGAATCATCGGACTTCGCCCGTGTCGAGTCTGCGGGCAGGTAGCGTTGGTCCCCGGCTACGCCGCCGACGCGTGGGTCGGCGAAGGGGGCCACGAGCGCGCGGAGTGCTGCGCTTTCCCATTGGCTGTTTGCGTCGGAGAAAGCCATGATCGCACGCTCGGGCGCGCCGTTCTGGATACCTGCGCTGCGAGAAGCCTCCGCCGCCGCAGCCAGTGCGTGGGCTTTCCCTTTGCGAGGCAAGTCGAGTACGACGACACCACGCGCCTCATAGCACCGAGCCAGCTCGACCGTCGCGTCCGTCGATCCGTCCGAGGCGACCCAGATCCGAAGCGCTTCGCTTGGGTAGTCGAGTGCGAGCGCATTTTCGATCTTGGCGGCAATCGATTGCGCTTCGTTATGCGCGCAGATGATTAGATCGACGGGCGGGGTACACGCTGCGGAGGCCACGGGATCGGGTGCGAGCTGCGCGCGGAGGAAGAGGGCGATCGGGTACAGCACGAAAGGGGCTGCGATGGCAGAAAGCGAGAGCAAGGCGAGGCTGAGGATCATGACGCGGACGCCGCAAAGATTTCGTCGCGGAGTGTTTCAACGTTCCGCTCGAGATTGAAGTCGCGTTCGAGTTTTTCGAGAACAGCTTGCCCCAGGCGTCGACGGGTCGCAGGTTCTTTGGCGAGTCGCTCGAGGGCGAGGGCGATCCCTTCGGCGTCACCGGGCTCGACGAGCAGTCCTGTCTGATCGTCTAGCACCAATTCCGGAATGCCCGATAGGCGACTCGCGACCAGAGGCAGCGCGCAGGCGGCGGCCTCCATCAGGGCGACCGGAATGCCTTCGCGGCGCCCATCTCGGGTTTCGACGCTCGGTGCGACCGCGACGTCGACCTGTCCGAGCAATTCACGGACGCGTTCGCGCTGGCAATGGCCATGAAAGACGACGCGATCCGAAATTCCCAGCTCGGCCGCGTGCCCTTCGAGCGATCGGCGATCCGGGCCATCACCGATCAAATGACAACGCCAGTCGTATCCGCGCTTCGTGAGCGCCGCGCAAGCCTCGAGCAGGTAACGCTGGCCCTTGACCTCGTGGAGGGTTCCGATGCAGACGATCTCGAGTGGGGTCTGGGATGTCGGTCGCTCTGGACGCTCTCTTGCGTCGACATAACAAGCGGTATCGACGCCGCAATGGATCACCCTGACCTTGTCCTGAAACCGCAGACCAGCGTGTTGCAGGATGAAGTCTTTGTTGTACTGCGAGATCGCGACAACGAAGCGGGCTTCGCGGACTTTTTCGGGAAGCATGGACTGCTCGCGATGCAGATCCGATCCGTGTGCCGTGAAGCTCCAGGGAATACCGGCGAGCCGCCCGACGACGAATGCCGCCGCAGCCGGATGGCTCGCGAAATGCGCATGAAGATGAGGAATCTCGAGGACCCGCATCCGCTCTGCGAAGTGGCAGGCTTTCGGAAAGATGGCCAGAGCCGCCACCAGGAATCGAGCGCTTCGACGATTCGCCCGGATCAGGGTGGCCAGACATCGGAGGTAGCGGACCGGCGCTCGCGAGAAGCATCGCCCATTGCTCCGCAGAATCTCGAGATTCAGCGTCGGCGTAAAATGTGCGCGCTCGACGATCGCCCGCGCCTCGGGATGCATGACCTCCGCCTCTTCGCGCCAGAGGGGGAAAACCTCGACCCGGACACCCTTTCTCTCCAGTTCGAGGATTTCGTCGAGTACGAATGTCTCCGTGAGCTTGGGAAAGCGCGACATGATGTAGGCCACACGGCGTGGTGGACAAGGGGCCGGTCGCGCGATGCTGTCTTCCGGGGCGGGCGCAGGCATCGCTGTGGAATGAGCGGATCCCGGGACCATCAGCCGCGTACGTCGGGGGAGCGGAGAACGGGTTCGTCGACGCTCGAATCTACGGCGAATTGCTCGGGTAACGAACGCAGCTTCGAAGATGTCCGTGCTCGATCGGCGGCCTCGATGAGTTCTTCGGTGCAGATTGCGTCGATCGGGAAAGAAGCGGCGCCGATTTCGAGTCCAAAATCGAGCGTCTCGCTGGCCGAATTTTCGAGACGGGCAAGTAGCCTCTCGAGATCGTCGCCCTCGATTTCGGGAACCAAGGCCAGTACCCGCGAACCATCAATGACGACATCGCAGTAGAGATGAAGCTCGCCACGCAGGAACCCCAGCAATTCGAGTCGTGCGCGGTTCTCGGCCAGGGATCGGAGCAGCGCATTGCGATGGAGATCGGCGGAATCTGCTTCGGTTGAGCGCAATGGACAGGCAGCGGAGAGCACAGCGAAGCATCGATCGTGGCGCCTTGCGCGGCCGAGTTCGCGATCGACGGCCTGCCGAAGGCCTTTCGCGCCTTCCTTCGTCGCATTCCGGTCGTGGCCTGGGTCGGCCTTGTCTCGATGATCGTCGAACGTGACGCGTCCCACGAGCACTTCGAGGTCCCGCTGACGCTCGAGTACACGAGCGGCCAGAATGATGCCTCCGCTGAATACGGCCCAGGCGACAAGCAGTCTCGAGACCCCTGAGTCTGCGGGATCGGCGAGCCAGGCCAGGGTCAGCAGGGGGAGACCCAGAGCGAGTGACGCTTCCCGCCATACACGATTCGGAATTACCAAGAGCAGGGGACCGAGCAGCGCGAGCATTTCGACGGCCGCGAACTCACCCCATGGATTGGCCATCAAAACGAAAGCGGTGGCCAGGGTCCAAATCGACCAGAACCTCAGTTGGCGGCGAAAATCAGACATAGCAACTCAATACGCTCCACGTTGGGACAGCACAGCAGGAAGGGTTCGCAGCAGGATCATGGCGTCGAGCGGGAGGCTCCGATTTCGAACGTAAGCGATGTCGAGACGAACGCGATCGTCGAAGCCGATCTCGCCGCGTCCTCCGACCTGCCACAGGCCTGTCAGGCCAGGCAGGGCCTCGAGACGTTCGGTATGCCAGAGGTCATAGGTGTCCGCCGAAAAGGACGTCGGACGTGGGCCGACGAGGCTCATATCGCCGCGCAGGATATTCCAGATCTGCGGCGCCTCATCGAGACTCGTTCGGCGCAGTAGGTCGCCGACTCGCGTGACGCGCGGATCGTTTGCTAGTTTGAAATCGGGACCACCCATCAGATTCATATCTTCGAGTTCGCATTTGAGGATCTCGGCGTCTTGGACCATCGTTCGAAATTTCATCATCTTGAAGCGACGTCCGCCTCGGCCCGTTCGTTCTTGTACGAAGAAGACGGGTCCGGGGCTCGAAACTTTCACCAACGCCGCACAGATCAATAGAACCGGGAGCGCAAGCGGCAGAGCCAGAGCGCAGAAGCCCAGGTCGAGGATGCGTTTGTTGCGATGATAGGTGGCCGACGTTTTGCGAGCGCCAACGCGCGGCGTGCCGATCGCCTCGAGCCGTCGATCGATCGCGCGCAACAAGACTTTGCCCCCGGTCCTCATTGATTCTCCGTATCGCGCCCATGAAGTCTTGTGGCGCTCGATCAGGGAGCGCCGGGACGGCGCTGCGACTCGATGTCGGACACGACTGATGGGAAGTCGCCACAACGGTACCACCATCATTCAATGTATGCTGAAGCGACTTCGTCACGATGTATCGAAATCGCGACCGAAAGAGTTCAATTGATGGCAGGGAAAGAGCAGGCCATAGGCATGTTTGCCGTTTTTTCTTCATCGATTGAGTTTAGTTCTGAAATCCGGCTAATGTGGTGAACGCGCTACGTCCGCGAATCGGCCAGTAGAGGGCCGTCCAAGGCCACCTTCTGCATGCGTTGAGTTGAGAAAGCACGAAAGAACGGACACGAAAGAGCGGAACTGTCCGGACCTAACAACCTGTTTTGGCGGCGCCCTGCGCGCCGGGATCCAACCATTGAGCGATTTTCACCTCCCCACAGAACACGGCCCCGAGAAGGATCCCGACGATCCGGATGGGCAGCCCGAGGTGCGTCTGGAACTCACCCGAGCCGGCGTCCAGCAGGTTCTGTCGCTCTACTCACAAGAACAGGAATCCGCGCGGTCGGAATTCGAATTCTCACTCAGTCTAGAAGATTTCCAGGAAGCCTTCCGAGAACGCCGGCAGATGCTGGGGATTGGGCTCGCGCTAGGCGTAGGCCTCGGATTGATGATTCTCTTGCTGAGTACGCCCCTCTATCCGGTGACGGCGCAAGTCGTTCTCGAGCGCCATGATCTGTCGAGCAATTCGGTCGGTGGCGGTGTGGGCAGTGGTGGGTCGGCGTTCATCGCGACTCAGGCAGAGATGCTTCACAGTCCGTCGGTCATCGAGGCCGCGGTGGCTTCGATTCCCCGGGCAGCCCATCTTGATCCGGAAGATGATGCCGCAGCAGACGCTAAAGAGTCCGTTCAGGCGAGCGCAGTCTCTGGCACGCACGTGGTCGCCCTCGGTTATCTCGGCCCGGACGGGGCGTATGGTGTTCAACTCTTGAACGCAATCGTCGACGCCTATCGTGGTGTGCTGCGCAGCAACGAGCGGCAGAGCCAGACGCACAAACTCCAGGCAAAGCAGGCCGAGATTGATGTTCTGGCGAGTGAGGCCGACGTAGTCGAGGCCCAGATAGAGAACCTGCGCACCGAGCATCAGATGTTAGGCGACGCCGAGGACGCCCTGGCCGCACAATCAGCGATCCTTCGCGACTATGCCGAGCAGCTCACCGACGTTCGAAGCCAGCGGATCGCACTCGAAAATCGCCTGGCGACGGGCGGGAAGAGGCTGGCGATCCTGGATCCGGCGATGCGATCGCTTCAAGAGCGACTCTGGCAAGCCGAGGCAGAGCTGGCCCAGGTGAAGCTGACCCTCCGTTCGATTCATCCCGCGGTCGAATCGAAGCAACAGGAAGTTGACGTCTTGCGTCGGCAGCTGCGCTCGACTTCGCAGTCGACGCCCGAAGCCCTGGAGCGTGATATCGAAGCGTCGCTGGGTCTGGAGGCGCAGCTCGAGGTCGTCTACCAGCGCGAGCGATTGCGTATGTCTCAACTCGGGCGATATCGCCGGGCCGAAGAAGTCTTCGTGCTCGAGCTCGAGCAGATTCGAGCGATGAGCGATTCGAAGCGCAGCGAATTGATCGACCAGCGCCTGGTCACGCGGCTTGCGGACTCCGGCGAGGTGGGCGTAACGGCTCGCTTGATCGAGGCACCCGCGGTGCCCGAATCCGCGGCCTGGCCGAAACCGAAGCTGGTGCTCTCGGGTGGGGCCGTGCTCGGCCTGATGGGCGGATTGACGGCGGCGTTGATTTCGTTGCGCAAGGGCCACCGGGAGTGGGTGTCGGGTCCAAGGCCTTCAGGCGAAGAGGCTGTATTGCCGTGAAAGCGATGGCCGGACATGTGGCAAAGGCGCTTGCGGGCTGTGGCCTGTTGAGTGCGCTCGAAGCCGTGGAGCGAGGCACGCGTCGGGTTCGTGTCCTTGCCTATCACCGAGTCGATGAAGTCGAAGCTGAACCCGACCTCGACCCCGGGCTCGTCAGCGCGACGCCGGACGATTTTCGAGCACAGATGGAGGTCGTCGCCGCACACTACACGGCCCTCTCGCTCGATCAACTGGTCGCCGCCCATCGCGAAGGATCCGAGTTGCCTCGGCGCGCCGTGTTGCTGACCTTCGACGACGGCTATCAGGATTTCGCGGAGCAGGCCTGGCCCATCTTGCAGCAGCTGGGGCTTCCGGCGGTGTTATTTGTTCCGACCCGCTTTCCCGACGTGCCCGGTCCGGGTTTTTGGTGGGATCGGTTGCACGCGGCGCTGAACCGGACGCGGGAGAACTGCGTCGAAGTGTCGGGGATCGGTCGGCTCGAACTCACCGACGTGGCTTCTCGTCGAAGGGCGCACAAAGTCCTTAGGACGCATGTCAAGACTCTTCACCACGAACAGGCGATGGTTTGGCTCGATGAAGTGATCGTCGGCCTTTCTGATGTCCCATCGCTTCATCGCGTGCTCGGTTGGGACGCGTTGCGAAAATTGGCTGGCGAGGGCTTGAGCGTTTGCTCACACGGCGATCGCCACGCGCTCTGCACGCGTCTCTCCGCCGAAGAGTTGAAGGACGATCTCAATGTGTCGCGGGATCGGATTCAATCGGAGCTTGGCGAATCGGCACCGCCCAACGTGATCGCGTATCCGGCGAGCGCCTCGGATGCCTTGGTCCGCGCGGCCGCCCGGGACGCCGGCTATGAGCTCGCCTTCGGCGGGCTTCGGGGAATCGACCGACTGCCTTTCGAAGACCCCTTCGAGGTCATGCGCATGCCCGTACATCGCTATGGAACGGCGCTCTTTCGCGCCCAGCTTCGCCCGAGTGTGGCGCGCCTCGGGCGAATCTTGATCGACGGTCGGCGTCCATTTCGCGGTGGCGCGAGGAACCGTGCAGCGTAAGGAGCGCGGCGACTTGAAGGGTCGCAGCGGGCCAGATGTCGCGGTGGGATGAAGGATTGCGGCGATCCGGAGCGGCGCGGTAGCCGGGAGCTTGGAACGTGAAAATGGAGACCTTGATGTCTTGTGTGGAACGACGAAGATGGCTGGCCGAAGTAGCGTTGATCAGTACGCTGGCGTTTGCCCTTGGCTGTGCCCCGAAGCCGATCCCACCATCTCCGGCACCGCGCGTGGTCGGCGAGGCGCGTGAATACGTCGTCGGCGTGCCCGATCTACTCGAACTCACCGTCTGGCAACAGCCCGACCTGTCCGGGCCCGTGCTTGTTCGCCGTGATGGGAAGATCTCGGTCAAGTTGTTGGGTGATGTGCAGGCCGAAGGCCTGACACCGGAAGGACTGGCCGAAAAAATCCGCAAGGGACTTTCCAGATTCGTCGCCAAGCCACACGTGGACATCGCGGTCACCGAGATGCGTAGCCAGGTGGCGAGCGTCATCGGCGGCGGCGTGCTCCGGTCTGGCATCGTTGAATTGCAGCGCAATACCAGAGTGATCGATGCCATCGCTTCCATGGGCGGCTTGACGCCTTTCGCCAAGAAGTCCCGGATCAGGATCCTGCGCAACAGCGCCGAGGGGCAGGTCGAATACCCATTCGACTTCGCCGCCTTCGTGAAGGGCACGGCGCCCGACTCGAACATCCTGCTCGAGCCAGGCGATACGATCATCGTGCCGGAATGACGCAGGGTCTTCGGCCACGCCTCGGGCCACGCGGGTCGAGGTCCACCGCCGCGTCATGCGGCGTACCGTTTCCGATCTCCATTCTCATCGGTTCCAGGATGACGCGAATCATGCGGTCGGCGTGGATGGCAGTGCTGATCGTCGTCGGCTTTCTGGCCGGCACAGTGAAGGCTGCGGAGCTCGAGATCGGGGTCACGGGGCAGTATGTCTTCAATTCGAATTTCTTTGCCAACGCCGGGAATGAGAACTCGGTCAACTCGTTGCAACTCGGTCCGAACCTCAGGCTTTCGGACTCTGACGGTCGCTTCGGGTACGACCTGACCTATACCGGTGCCTACCAGGGCTATATCGATCAAGACGGCGTCGATGCATGGGAGAGTCGATTGCGTGCTCGGTTCAGCTATGACATCGATCGCCGCACGACGATTCGTCTGACCAATCGATTTCGCGACATCTCAAATTTGCGCTTCTCGCGTCAGGACATCGAGCTAGGCGATACCGCCCTCGACCCAAACCAGGATCGATATTTTCGAAATGATCTCGAACTCGAATTGATTCGCGACCTGACGAATCGTCTCGAGTTGCGCGTGCGGGCCGGCCACCATTGGATCGATTTCAAGAAGAACATCGATCGCAACGACAGCCAGGCCGTCGAAGTGGGTGGCGAATTGAATTACCAGATCGCCTCCCAACATGCCGTGGGGATTGGCACTGAATATACCTACCAGGATTTCGAAGGCGCCTTCTCGCGACTGGGCTCGACGGGCCAGTACATCAACGCCTACCTCTCCTGGATCTGGAATGTCACGAGCACGGTTCAGTTCAGGATGAATGGCGGCCCGGCCTGGGTTCGCTCGGACGAAGACAAGACGAATTTGGTTTCGCAGTCGCGATTCGTGGGAGGACGCGTGAACGGCGATGTACTTCGTGCGCAGCTCGGGAGTTGTGCGCCGGGGGCCGTCGCGAGCGATTGTGATTTCCAGACAGCAGGCTTTCCGGGGGTTTCCGGTTCAGATCTGGGCGGAATCCAGAACTTCGTGTTGCCACCCGGCGGGCGGGTCGGCAGTGCGAGCGAACTCACCTTCTTCGGTGGGGCCTCGATCCAGGGGCGTTTCGACGAGTGGGTTCTGCAAGCCGCCTATTCGCGACGGCAAAGTACGACTTCCGGAGACGGACTGGCCTCGAGTCTCGACCGTTTCGCGCTCGACCTCGAATTCGATGATCCGAATTCCCGATGGAGCCCCTTTATCGCGGGTAGTTGGGACCGACGAGAGACTTTGACTGACGCGACGTTCATCGACTACACCCTGGTCCAGACTGGTGTCGCGACGGATGCCGCAGAGCGACTGAATGCCTTCGCCTCGGTCGAAGAGAGCCAGAGTCGTCGCGACAACTTTACGGCCATCGCCGGCATTCGCGGTGCGGTCGATCGCAATTGGAGTGGCACGGTCGAATTTCGTTACCGGCGGACCGAGGCGCGAGATCGCGGAATCGATCGGCCCGAAGTCGACACCTATTTCTTGCTCTTTACACTCGAGTATTTCTACGATCCGTTGCAATTCTAGCCGTTCGCTTCAGGAGCCGACTTTCTGGCTCGTGAACGTTGCCTTGTTAGTGATAGTCTCGATCTCCGGGCATGATCTGCCAGTGATTCTGGTCGAGCACCTCGGGCTCGTAGCGGGGGCATGAGACTTCGAGTTGGTTCTTCGACGGATAGGGAATGAATCCAGCGCGGTAGAAGAGTGGCCAATGTCGCCAGGCCGAAGTGGTGAAGAAGTTGAGATGCCGGCAGCCAGCCTCCCGCGCGGTCTTCAAAACGCGAAGCAGCAGAGCGCTGGCCAATCCTTTCGGCTTTTCGGCGACGGCGAACTCGGAAAGCGTGGCCTTCTGGCCGTCCAGGAGCAAGACGGCATAGCCGATCGGAATTTCGTTCTCGACGAGCGCCATGGCGATATAGGACTCCCCCGGATGATCGAGGTAGCGCCAGTTCAGGAAATCCGAGTTATGCGGGCACCAGAAGTCGCGGGTCGCCATGCAACGGAGCGTCGCCTCATCGTAGTCGCCGGTGAATCGATCGATGTGTTCGATTCGATGGCCACCCTTCGTGAACTCCAGGGCGTTGGGCAGGGCAATTCCGCGCCAGCCTGCGAAAATCGCGTCTGCGAGTCTGCCACTGGGTCGGGCCAGTAAGCTAGGGACGCCCTTTGCCGCAAGAGAATCGCCCGTACGGAGCATGGCGACGCCTCCGCTAAATCGGCCGAGTATGGTCTTGGCGCGACCTGAAGTCTTCAAGACAGCGCGCGATCCGGCGTTTGGCCCCGAGATGGAGCAGAAATCGTCTCGCCAGGGATGGGTTCGGCGAATGTTTCGTCGGATTTCCGACAGGCCCTTACGCTGCCATTCCGGGTGGGTCGCCGCATCTCCGCCGATGCACCCGATCAGGGCCACGTCGGAGCGCCAGACCGGCCAGGGATAGTCGGCGCCCGTCTTCAGGATCGCTCCCGTCGTGCGCTCCGTCAGGATCCAACAGCGGGCGAGTCCGGTGGGATTCTTCTTGTAGAGCCAGTCGTAGATGGCACGCGGTCGTTTGGTGCCAAAGGCTGCATCGACGACATCGTAGAGGCGATCAAATTCATCTGGTCGCGCACGGCGCACGTCGAATGGCGACTCTGGCGGGGTGGAACCGATCGGCAAACGGAGCCATTCATCGAAAGTGTCGGCAGGGGTGGGGATCAGCATCGAAGGCAAGTTGCGGCTCCAGTCAGGCGAACGAATCGGAGTCGCATGATAGGCGTTGTTCGGCGAGTTCCCATATGCAGCCGTCGTTCGTTTCGCGACTTTCTGTTCAGCCGAATCGGCCCGTGATGTAGTCCTGTGTTCGCGCCTCCTTGGGGTTGGTGAAAATTTCCTCGGTTTCCCCGACTTCGATGATTTTTCCGAGATGGAAGAACGCGGTTCGTTGGGAGACCCGGGCAGCTTGTTGCATCGAATGGGTCACCATGATGATCGTGTAGCTCTGGCGCAACTCATCGATCAATTCTTCGATGCGTGCGGTGGCGATCGGGTCGAGCGCGGAACAGGGTTCGTCCATCAAGATGACCTCGGGTTGAACGGCGATGGCTCGGGCGATGCAGAGGCGTTGCTGTTGTCCTCCTGAGAGACTGGTCCCGGGTTCGCTCAAGCGATCTTCGACCTCGTCGAGCAGTCCCACGCGCTCGAGACTTCCGATCACGATCTCGTCGAACTCGGAGCGAGTTTGCGCCAGGCCGTGGATGCGAGGGCCGTAGGCGACGTTGTCGTAGATCGATTTTGGAAACGGATTCGGCTTTTGGAAGACCATTCCGACCTTGGCGCGAAGATTCACGACGTCGAGGGTTGGGCGATAGATGTCCTGGCCATCGAGTTCCAGGCGGCCCTCGATCCGACAACCCTTGATCACGTCGTTCATGCGATTGATGCAACGAAGGAAGGTGGATTTTCCGCAACCGGAGGGGCCGATCAAAGCGGTCACGCGGTTCGCCGGAATCTCGAGATCGATATCAAAGAGCGCCTGCTTGTCGGCATAGAAGACGTTCAGCCCTCGAGTCCGCACCTTTTCGTTTTGCTCGCCCCGGTCGTGGGTCGTACCATTTTTCATGGCGTTTTCTACGGTGTTGTCCACAGCGTTGTCCGTGCCGTTGGGCGTTGGGACGAATTCTCGTGGGGACGAATTCATTTGCCTCGGGTCCGGACTAGCCAGCTGCGGCGAAAATACGTGCACCGATCTTGTAGCTGGATGTGAAGCCGACATCTGGATCTTGATCCTTCTTCTAGTCTGCGAAGATTCGCAATCGCATACGTCCTCGAGTTCGAGATCATGGATCTACAGCCTCTGCTCGAAGCGATGTCTCAGCCAGACCGCGAGTCCATTCATCGAGATCAAGAAACCGAGTAGGACGAGTATCGCGCCCGCGGTCTTTTCGACGAAGGCGCGCTCGGGCGCGTCGGCCCAGAGATAGATCTGGACCGGCAGGACAGTGGCTGGCGTATCGAGCCCGGTCGGGACATCGACGACGAAGGCGACCATGCCGATCATCAGGAGCGGGGCCGTTTCGCCTAGTGCCTGCGCCATGCCGATGATGGTGCCGGTCAAGATGCCGGGCATGGCGGCCGGGAGCACGTGATGGTTCACGACCTGAAGCGGCGACGCACCAATCCCCATCGCCGCCTGCCGAATAGAGGGTGCGACGGCGGCCAGAGCGGCCCGTGCGGAGAGGATGATGATGGGTAGCGTTCTGATCGCAAGGACGAGGCCGCCGACGAGGGGGGCCGATCGTGTAAGACCCATGCTGCCCAGAAAGATCGCTAGCCCGAGCAGGCCGAAGATGACGGACGGAACCGCCGCGAGGTTGTTGATATTGATCTCGACGAGGTCGGTCCAGCGACTTTTCGGTGCGAACTCTTCGAGGTAGACCGCGCTCGCTACGCCGAGTGGGAAGCACAGCATGATCGTAACGAAGAGAGTGAGCAGCGAACCGACCAACGCTCCGCCGATGCCTGCTAGTTCCGGCTCGCGACTATCGCCGGCGTGGAGGAAATTCCAGTTGAACTGCATTTCGAGGGCGCCGTCTGCCGAGAGCGCGTCGAGCCAAGCGATCTGTTGATCGCTCAACTTTCGGTTGCTTTCGGGAACCGACTTCGAAATATGGCCCTTGAGATAGAGGTCTCCGTCGTCGGAGAGCGGTAGTGCGACTCGAAGCCTTCGGCCGACCAGCGTGGGATCGGCCACGACCCGGTCGCGCAGCTCGTAGCTCGCGCCGATGCTGATCAGTCGATACAGATCCCGCTTTTCACGGCGGCCTTCGACGTCGGGGAAGAATTCACGAACCCGACGCTTGATCAGCGCGGAATAGTTACCCGCACGAAGCGACGCCACCGTTCCGGTTCCGCTCGGGTCGACGAGGGCAGGATCGAGTTGGATCTCGACAATGACCACGCTGCGGAAGAAGGCGCCGGCGCCCCTGACGACGATGCCACCGAAGAGCAGGGCGAGGATCAGCAGGGCCAGGCCGATCGAAAAAAGGCCGTAAGCGCGAAAGCGCTTCTCGGCCCGATTTCGCTGGGCGACTCGATCGGTGGGTGCGACCCGGATGCCGGCCGACCTCTGCTCGGGGAGTTTCGGCCTAATCATATTGTTCTCGATATCGCCGCACGGTCGCAAGGGCGACCAGATTGATGCCGAGGGTCAGACAAAGCAGCGTCAATCCAAGGGCAAAGGCGGCGAGGGTCTTGGCGCTATCGAATTCCTGATCGCCAACGAGCAGGGTAACGATCTGGGCTGTCACGGTCGTTACGGCAGAGAGAGGGTTCGCGGTCAAGTTCGCGGCCAGGCCCGCGGCCATCACCACAATCATGGTTTCTCCGATTGCTCGCGAGATGGCCATCAAGATTGCGCCGACGATGCCCGCGAGCGCGGCGGGTAGAATCACACGCTTGACGGTCTCGGAACGGGTCGCGCCCAGCGCCAGCGAGCCTTCGCGCATGGCCGCCGGGACTGCTGTGATGGCGTCGTCAGACAAGGACGAGACGAAAGGGATGATCATGACGCCCATCGTTAGTCCTGCTGCCAGGGCGCTCTCCGAGGCCACGTCCAATCCCATCGCTTCTCCCGACCGGCGAATCAGGGGTGCAACGGTCAGCGCTGCGAAAAAGCCGTAGACCACGGTCGGTACGCCGGCGAGAATTTCCAGAGCCGGCTTGATGATCGCTCGGGTTCGCTTGCTGGCGTATTCGCCCAGGTAGATTGCGGAAAAGAGCCCGACCGGAATCGCGACAGACATAGCGATCAGAGTGATGAGGAGCGTGCCGGCGAAGACGGGAATAGCGCCGAAACTGCCACTCGCGCCGACCTGGTCGGCTCTCAAGGCTGTCTGCGGACTCCATCGCAGCCCCGTGAAAAAATCGAGGGGCGCGACGAGTTGGAAAAATCGGAGCGCTTCGAAAAGCAAGGAGAGGACGATGCCGACCGTGATCAGGATGGCCAGGCCACTGCTGGCGAGGAGAAGAAGACGCACGACGCGCTCGATCGAATCTCTAGCCGAGAAGCTCGGATCGATTCTAGATTGGGCCCAGGACAGCCCGGCGCAGCTTGCCGAGAGGGCAAATGCCACGCCTAGGGAAGTGCGGTCGAGGACGCCACCGATCGCGGACGTCCAGCCTTGATCCCCTACCAGCGCCCAGGCCGCCGCGGCCATCAGTGGCGGCAAGGCCGTCCACATCGCCACGAAATAGCCGTAGTGGCTGGGTAGCGAACGCAGGTCGGCCCAACGTCCGTCAACCAATTCAAGGGCTTTCCTGCGTCCACACCGATAGGCGGCGACGGTCATCAAGGCGAGGACGACAAGGCTGAAAACTAACATGAATCGCTACCGAGTTCGTTGTATTGGACGGAACGTCTGAAAATGAAATTCTTCAGCATGCATTACATGCTCAATTCCTTCAGGGTTTCGCCCGCTGTGCGAACGATCTTGCGGTCACTCGCGGGTAGAGGAATCAGCCCTCGATCGGAGAGGTAGCCCTCGAGACCGACGGCCTTTTCGTTGGTGAATTCGGCGATGAATTCTCGGAGGCCCGGAATCTTTCCGACGTGATCCTTCTTGACATAGAAATAGAGTGAACGCGAAATGGGGTATCGACCTTCGGCAATCGCTTCGAAGGTCGGTTTGATTCCGTTGATGGCCGAGCCCTGGATTCGATCCTCGTTCTGATCGAGAAAGGAGAAGCCGAACAGGCCGAGTGCCGCTGGATTGGCATTCAGCTTTTGAACGATCAAGTTGTCGTTCTCACCGGCTTCGATGTAGGCGCCGTCTTCGCGGATCGCGTGCGCCACCGATTTGAAGGCCCCCTTGTCTGTGCTCTTGAGCTTCTCCAGCATTGGAATCTGCATGGCGCCACCCTCCATCGCGAGCTCGACGAAGGCATCTCGCGTACCGGAGGTGGGGGGCGGTCCCAGAACTTCGATTTTGCGATCGGGCAGCGACGGATCGACGTCCTGCCAGGTGCGGTTCGGGTTGGCTACGAGCTTGCCGGCGACGGGAATCTTCCGAGCCAGGGCGAGAAAGAGATGTTTCGTGCTGAGTGGGAGTGGCTCGGCCTGCTTCGAATTGGCGAGCACGATTCCGTCGAAGCCAATGCGAATCTCAACGACGTTCGTCACGCCGTTCTGATCGCATCGCTCGATCTCAGAGGCCTTGATGCGCCGCGAGGCGTTTGCGATATCAGGTGTCGACTCACCCGTCCCGGCACAGAAGAGCTTTAGGCCGCCCCCGGAGCCCGTACTCTCGACGATCGGTGTCTTGAATTCGGTGGATCGTCCGAAATGCTCAGCCACGGCCGTCGAGAACGGATAGACGGTCGATGAACCGACGATGCGAATCTGGTCTCGGGCGGAGGCGGAAGCGGCTGCCAGGGTGAGGCTGACGAGCAGGCCGGTGAAGCAGATGAGGCGGACTGCACGGGTCGAGAAAGCGTGACTGGGTGGACGTTTCACTCTGGGCATGCTCCTGGTCATAGCGGGTGGCTTCGAGGAAGGAAAATACGCATCGTTCTTGAAAACGCGTTGACACGGCTGTGACATTTTCGTGACGATGGGTGTGGGCCAGGCCGCCGATTCGATCGGGCGTTTCCGAGGATTCGCAAATCATGTCTAGATTTCGTCAAGGCTCCGTCACGGTCTCGTCACCGGGTACGGCTATCAAGGGCCGTCATGCTCGCGTTTCGGAAGGAGGTCCGATGAGCCATCGATCCCATTCTTCGGTCCAGAAGCGACTCGAACCCTTGCGTCAGTACGTCTTGCGGATGGGGCACCTAGCAGAGGCTATTCTCGACAAGGCGCTCCAGAGCGTGTCGGAACGAAGTCTGGATCTGGCCAGGGAGGTGGCCGGGGACGATCTACCGATCGACCGACTCGATGTCGAGATCGATCGTGCTGTGCTCGAGCTCCTGGCGCTGCAGGCGCCTGTGGCACAGGATCTGCGTGAGGTCATCGCGATCAAGACCGCGGCGACGGATCTCGAACGTGTGGGTGACATTGCGCGCAACATCGCCGAGAATGCGATTCGCTTGTGCGCGTTGCCCGCTGTCTCACCGCCGCCGGCGCTTCAGGTTCTGGCGGATTCGAGCCGTCGGGCCTTGCGTCACGCGGTGCTGGCGGTGGCGAATCATGATGCGGTACTCGCTCGGGAGGTGATCGCCTCGGACGATGCGATCGATGCCGACGAGGAAGAGAACTTTCGTTCGGGCCTGGCCAAGATTCGCAGTAGTCCAGAATCGAGTGAACAGGAGGTCTACTTCATCTTGATCGGCAGAAACCTCGAACGTGTCGGGGATCACGCGACCAATATTGCCGAGGACGTGATCCTGGTCGTCGAGTCCCTGAACCTCAAACATGCGGGAAAGCTGAATTCATGAGCGATCACATTCTCGTGATCGATGACGAGCCCGACATCCTGGAATTGGTTCGCTTCGGACTCAGCCAGGAAGGATTCTCGGTCGAGACCGCTAGCACGGCAGGGGAGGGGCTTGCGTGCGTCGCCAGGCGGCGCCCGGATCTCGTCGTGCTCGACCTGATGTTGCCAGACATGTCTGGCACAGAGGTTTGTCGTCAGCTCCGGAGTCGGCCAGAGACGGCGGGACTGCCTGTCCTGATGTTGACCGCGCGTGGAGAAGAAGTGGATCGGGTCGTGGGCTTCGAAGTCGGCGCAGACGACTATGTCACCAAACCCTTCAGTCCCAGAGAACTCGCCTTGAGAGTGAAGGCGGTCCTGCGCCGAAGCTCGCCCGGGTCGGCCACCTCGGATGAGTCGGATCTGCTCGCGCACGAAGAGTTGACGCTCGACTTCGATCGCCATCGCTGTCAGGTCGACGAGCAGGTCATCGACCTGACGGCGAAAGAATTCGGTCTCTTGGCGACATTGATGCGGCGGCGGGGTCGGGTTTTTTCGCGTGAAAAGTTGCTCGATGAGTTATGGGGATCGGAGGTGACGGTGACGCACCGAACGGTCGACACCCATATGAAACGGCTCCGTGAGAAGCTCGGCGTGGCTGGTCGCTACATCCATACGGTGCGCGGCGTGGGATATCGATTCGCCGAGTAGTGGGGCAGTCATGTCGAAAATTCAGCTCAGAATCATGTTCAGCCTTACGCTGCTCGTGTTGCTCGTGGTCGGCACCAGCGGTTTCCTGGTCGAGCGTGGGTTGCGAGAGCGAACGACGAATAACATCAGGATCGATCTCGAACATCGGGCCAGGCTCCTCGCTCTACAGGTGGAAGCGATCGGTCTCGAGCCAGCGAATGCGGAACGACTCGAGCAGGTGACCCACGCCTCGGCCGCCGCGGCGGGCGCGCGAATCACACTGATCGATTGGGCGGGTCGCGTGCTCGCTGACTCCGAGGTGCCACGATCCGAAATCGCGAATCTATCGAATCATGCCGATCGCCCGGAGGTGATCGAGGCGCTTCGGCAAGGCAGCGGACACGGTCTGCGGCGAAGCGATACGTTAAAGCGCAGCTTGCTCTATGTCGCACTGAGAATTCCGGCGGCAGAGGCGAAGGATCGCTATGGGGTGGTTCGCCTGGCCGTCTACCTCGACCAGGTCGATGCGGCCGTAGCGGATTTGCGGAGCGAGTTGTTGGCTGCGGGAGGTATCGGCCTGCTGGTTGCGCTCGGACTTTCCTATGGCCTTTCACTTCTCACGTTGCGGCCCATCAGTGAACTTCGCGAAGTCGTTCAGGACATCGCCGAAGGCAAGCTCGGTCGTCGACTCGGTTGGGAGAGCAAGGACGAGCGAGGAGAGATCGCCGCTTCCATCAACCGTCTGGCACGTCAGCTGCGCGATCGCTCGGATGAGGCGCTGCGCGAGAAGCTACAACTCGAGGCGGTATTGAAGGGCATGGTGGAAGGGGTAATCGTTCTCGACCTTGAAGGTCGCGTGATGATTGCCAATCCCCGCGCACAGGAATTGCTCGCGATCTGGGGGGACTACGCAGGACGTTTGGTGCCGGAGGTAATCCGCTCGCCGGAGATCGATCAGGCGCTACGGGATGCGGCGACGAGTGACGACACCGTGGTCCGAGAGATGGAGGTCCAAGCGGAAAAGAAGCGCGTCCTTCTGATGCACGCATCCGGCTTTCCGGATTCCGATCCACGCGCCGGCACGGTCGCCGTATTTCACGACGTTTCGGAACTTCGCCACGTCGATCGGCTACGACGCGATTTCATTGCCAACGCCTCTCACGAGTTGCGAACGCCCTTGACCTCGATTCTAGGGTTTGCGGATACGCTTGTTAGTTCAACGATGAGCGTCGAGCAGCATTCGCAATATCTCGGCATGATCGTTCGGAATGCGCAACGGATGTCCAGTCTGATCGATGATCTGTTGACGCTTTCTCGAATCGAGAGTGGGGCGGAGACCCTGACGCGAACCGAAGTGGACGTATTGCGGGTCGTAGAGACGGTCCTGGCGGATTTTGCGCCGCGATTCGAAGAAGCCTCCATCGAGGTGGCGCTCCACGCGATTCCCGTGCGCAACTGTTTCGTGGACCGCGACGCGCTCGAGCAGATCCTTTCAAATCTTCTCAGCAATGCCGCACGATATTCGAATGCCGGTTCGCGCGTGGATGTCTACCTCGAGGAACGAGTCGAAGGGAAAAATGACGAGCAATCCGGAGAGCAGATCGAAGCGGAAAGAGGCAAGGTCGAAATTCGGGTTGAAGATACCGGCATTGGCATTTCGGCCGAGGATCTCACGCGAATCTTCGAGCGTTTCTATCGGGTCGACGCCGCCCGGTCGCGGGCTCTCGGTAGTACGGGATTGGGACTTTCCATCGTCAAACATCTGGTACGCGCCATGGACGGAGAACTTCGGGTCGAGAGTGAACCGGGGAAGGGCTCCCGATTCTGTTTTACCTTGCCGGTGGTCTGAGCGAATCCGGCGTGAACCGAATCAGGCTTTTCAATCCACGGCGAATGGGCGAACGTCCCGCGAGTGGCCTCTCTGAAAGCCAAAGGCAGCGGTTCAGATCCGCCGATCGTGACGCGGATCGACGGCTCCGGCGAGGCGACGGCTCGGCCATTGGCTCCGATCATGGAAGACGATCAGCCCGGCGACGGTACGAGTGCCGATCGTGTTCCGCTTCGAATCAAGCTGGCCTTCGGAGCGCCGACCTTTGCTGGCGCGGGGATGGCGATTCCAATCGTCATTCATCTAACGATCTTCTATTCCGACGTCGTGTTGGTTCCCCTCGGCTATATCGCGTTGGTGAAGGCGGTCGCCCGAGCCTTCGACGCCTTCACCGATCCGCTGATGGGCTGGGTCACAGACCATACGAAGTCGCGTTGGGGAAGACGCCGGCCGTGGATGCTCCTCGGGGCGCCGCTTGCCGCGGTGGCCTTCGTGATGCTCTTCTCGCCGCCCGTGACCTTGTCGGCCAGTTCGGCCATTTGGTGGCTCGCGGTGAGTTATACGCTCTACTACTTATTCCATACTGTCTATGAGATTCCACACGGCGGCCTTGGGCCTGAGTTGACCCTCGACTATCGCGAACGGATCGCGCTCTTTGGATGGCGCGTCCCTTTTCTGGTGGCCGGAACTCTGGTGGCCGCCGTCTTTCCACCGATTCTGATCAATCTGGCCGGGGGCCAGCGCGCCGGCTACACGGCCTTCGCCGTGATCTTTGGCGTCCTTCTGGCAGGGCTCTATTTCAACCTCGTCGCCCATGTTCGGGAGCGGCCTGATTTTGCCAATCGCGCGTCGAATCCACTGGTGCCGGGTGTTCGACGGGTCATGCGCAATCGCGCATTTCGCGTACTGCTCGGTGTGTACGTGGCGAGTTCGGTGACCGGTGCAATTCCCGGTCTGATGATGCCCTATTTCACGAAATACGTGCTTCAGCCCGAGAACCCCGACCAATGGTTGGCCATTTTTCTCGGGATCTATTTTGGCTCGGGTTTCGTTTTTCTTCCGCTCTGGATATATCTGGCGCGACGCTTCGGAAAGAAGCGTGCCTGGTTGTGTAGCTTCGTTCCCGGCATTTCCGGTTCGATCGGAATCTACTTCCTATTAGGTCCGGGCGACTTGCTCGAGACGGCCGCGATCCTCGCGTGGACGGGCTCGGCTTTCTCGGCCAGCATGTTCCTGGGGCCGTCGATGCAGGCCGATGTGATCGACTACGACGAGTTGTATACGGGAAAGCGGCGCGAAGCCCAGTACAACGGACTGTGGTCCGTGATGACGAAGTTCACCGTCATTCCGAGCATGGCGGTTCCCCTCGCGATCCTCGCGGCCTATGGCTATCAGCCTAACGTGGAGCAGACGCCGATCGTTCAGCATCTGATTCGCGGGATTTTCGGGCTCGCCCCGGCTTTGATGTCCTCGATCGCCTTTGTATTGGCGCTGCGCTTTCCGATTGATCAGGCCGTTCACGAAAAGATCTGGGAAGGCATTCGGGCGCACGGTCGCGGCGAAGAGGCGAGGGACCCTTTGACCGGGCGCTGGCTGCCGCCTCCCGTCGATCGGGGTATCCCCGAATCGACCGGCTGGTTTCTCGACCACTTTTCGCCCAAGGAGCTTCGGAGACTGCGAACGGGTGGGGTGTCGGGGCTGATCCGGCGCACGCTGGCGGCAGTCGTGATCTGCTTAGTGATCTCGGCCGTCGGTGTGTTCGTGACGATTCGTGAGGCGAGCGATTTGAGCCGGGACCCGGGCGTGCTGGCCGTTTTCAGTGTCGTGCTCGCTGGCTTCGCCTTTTCGGCGATGTGTTTCCATGTCTTTCGGGTGCGGGCAGCGCTCAGACTGCGGCAGCGGCCGGTCGCGGACGAAGAGATTCGTGCCCATCTCGCGTTCACGGACCTCATCGTCAAATGAGGCACGGCGCATGCCGCGATTCCAGGAGACGTTCTCGCTCGGGGCGGCTTGGCCGCGCTTGGCCGCGACAGCCGTCGGTTGACCGGGAAGAGTGGATCGTCTCTACGAGACGAGGCTCAATTCGTTGGAAAGCTTCGCTTGAGCGAGGAGGCGAATCTCTTGCGATATTTCACGGAAGAGGGCGGCGGCGGGAAAGGATTTGCGCCAAGCCAGCGCGTGGGTCCGAAAGATGTCTTCGCCGTGCACCGAGGAGATTCTGAGTTCGCTCGGTCGATGGATCTCGGAGCGGATATAGAGCTCGGGCAGGAAGGCCATGCCCATACCCATCACGACCATTTGTCGAAGGGTATCGAGGCTCGTGCCCTCATAATCGCGAAGCACATGCGCCCCCAATCGTTCGCAAAGTTGTCTGATCTGCTGATGGAAATGGTGATGTTCTTCGATCGTCAGGATCGACTCGCCGGCGAGATCGAGTCGGTCGATGCGTGTCTTGCTGGCGAGACGATGATCTGCAGCCATGACGAGCTTCAGGGATTCGCGGAATAGGGGTACGAGCGTGAGGCTGGGTTCGTCCACGGGGAGTGGCGTCAGAATCAAATCATATTCGCCGGCGACCAGACCCGTCTCGAGATTTCGCGGTGCCGCCTCTCGGACATAGAGCTTCAGGGCCGAATAGCGTCGATGAATCGCGGGAAGAACGTGCGGCAACAGGTACGGGCCGAGCGTTGCCGTGACGCCAAGTCGATACACTCCACCCGGGCCATGAGAGAGCGCGGCTGCGTGGTCGACCAGCTCCTGGACTTCCTCGAGCGTACGGCGTGCGTTGGGCAGCAATTCTCTTCCGGCCGGTGTCAGGGTCGTCCCGGCACGTGAGCGTTCAAAGAGTTCGAGGCCGAGGGCGGCTTCGAGTGCCAAAATTTGATGAGTCAGCGTCGGCTGGCTGACCTGGAGCTGCACCGCGGCGCGCCTGAAATTCAAGGTTTCAGCGACGACAACGAAATATCGCACCTGACGAATGGTGGGCTCGGGGGTTCTCAAGATTCTCGCTCTTGTCTGGTACTGGCAGGCATCAGAAAGGTGATAGAGAAAAACTATCACAGGATTTCAAAAAGTAGAATAGACTTATCAGGAGATTGTTCTAATCTGCTCGCGCCCTCCGCAGACTGCGTACAACTCCGTTCCGAGTCACGCATTGAGCTCAATGATGGAAGGACGGTGAGGACCGGCGATGAAAGACCTCTACCACGACATCCCCGCAGGTATTGTGACTTTGTGTGTCGCAATCCCGCTATGCCTCGGAATCGCGTTGGCCAGTGGTGCCCCGCTGTTCTCCGGTTTGATCGCCGGAATCATCGGTGGAATTTTTGTGGGCGCGCTCAGTGGCTCCGCTCTGGGCGTCTCCGGCCCCGCGGCAGGACTGGCCGTCATCGTTCTCGAGGCCATTCATTCGCTGGGTAGCTTTCAGGTCTTCCTGCTCGCCGTTTTCTTCGCCGGCTGTTTTCAGGTGCTCTTCGGTCTCCTCCGGGCAGGCGTGCTTGGTTACTTCTTTCCCTCCGCCGCGATCCAGGGAATGTTGTCGGGAATCGGTCTCCTGATCATTTTGAAGCAGATCCCCCATTCCGTCGGCTGGGAATCGGATCCAGAAGGCGACTTGTCCTTTCTTCAGCCGGATGGTGAGACGACTTTCTCGGCGCTGCTTCGTTCGGCCGAGAACATCGAGCCGAGTGCGTTGCTCGTTGCCGCGGTTGCACTCGGAATCTTGATCTTCTGGGAAAAGGTGCTCACGCCGCGCGGACGTGTCTTTCAACTCATTCAAGGCCCGTTGATCGCGGTTGGATTTGGCATCGTCTATCAGCTTTCGACGACCGCATTTGCCCCGGAATGGGCGCTCGGTAGCGAGCATCTCGTGAATGTCCCGGTGGCACGAAGCTTCGCTGAGTTGACCGCTCTTTTTGTCGGGCCGGATTGGACGCAAATCGGAAATCCGGCCGTATACGTGGCCGCAATCACCATTGCGGTCGTTGCGAGTCTCGAAACGCTTCTCTGTCTCGAGGCGACCGACAAGCTCGATTCGCAGAAGCGCGTCACACCCGCGAATCGTGAACTCCTGGCTCAGGGCGCGGGAAATATGTTGGCGGGACTGGTCGGCGGGATTCCGGTCACGCAAGTGATCGTTCGAAGTTCTGCGAACATCCAGTCCGGGGGGCGAACGAAGGCTTCAACAATCATTCACGGAATCCTGTTGGTGATTTTTGCCCTTGCCCTGCCGAAGGTTCTCAACTTCATACCCCTGGCGGTTCTGGCAAGCATTCTTCTGGTTGTGGGATACAAGCTCGCGAAGCCTGCCCTGTTCTTGAAGATGTACCGATTGGGGCCAGCACAATTCATTCCCTATATCGTGACGATCGTCGGCATCCTGACGACGGATCTGTTGACCGGCGTCATTCTCGGCGTGATCGTCGCGGTCGTCGTGATTCTCCATCGAAGCTATCTGAACTCGCATTTCCTGCACGTCGAATTGAGTGACGAGGCCGGTACCCGGCACAAGGTTCGTCTTCGACTGTCGGAGGAAGTCACGTTTCTCAATCGCGGCGCGATTCTCCGCGAACTGAGCACGATTCCCGACGGCTCTGATGTGATCGTGGACATGAGCGCGACGGTTTCCATCGACCACGACGTGCTGGAGATACTCGGGGATTTCGAGGTTTCCGCGCAGGGCCGCGATATTTCCGTCGAAACCATCGGTCGCCAGGTCGTTTCTTCCCGCTCTCGTGAGACGCCTGCAGCAGCAACCTAGGGCGAAGCGAATGCGTGAATGAAACCACGATGGGCGAGGGGAAACGAGGAAAGGAGACAAGTGAAGCGCGCACTTCAGGACATGAAGGTGAGTGGTCGAGTCGAAGCCGTTGGCGCGATGGGGGACGTCGCGAGCGGTGCGGTCGATTTCCTGCCTGTCGCCTAACAATATGCGCACCGGCTCCACGGTGGGGTTCAGTCGTGTGCGTCAAGCAAGCTCTTTGAGAGTTCAACAGCCGGTGCCGAGACGAATAGGGCTGGGTATCTGCGAAAAATCGGAGTGAGAAAATTACGATGTCTAAGGCTTATGCAATTTCCAGTTCGTCGGTTGCGGAGGAACGTGCTCGTGTGGGTGGGGATCTCTCCAAGGTCGACGTGACCCGAGTTTTGGTTCCCGACAACGTCGAGCTACGCGCCATGGGCGCAGCCGACGTACGACTCAAAATTCTAGCCGTGCCCGTCGAGCACAATGTGGTTCACGCGGCCATCGCCGATACCGTCGATATCGCGGAAATTCGTGGCGGGAAGATCTATCCAGGCAACGCGGCGATCGCCGAAGTCGTGGAGGTCGGGACCGCGGTCGAGCGATTCTCTCTCGGTGATATCGTCGTGACCCACTGTATTGGGCAGGCGGATCGCTTTGGCTTTCCGCTTCGGATCTGGGCTTATGATCAGCCTGATTCGATCGGCTGGTACGGCGAAGAAGCAGTCGTTGGGGAATGGCAGATCGTGCCTGCGCCCATCGGATGCGGCCTCAACTTATGGGAAATGGCAGCATTGCCGTTGCGAGCGCCGACCGCCTATCACCTCTGGCGTCGCGCGATCGGAATGTTCCGAGTGAAAATTTCGCGCGAACGCTTGTCGCAGGTCAACGTCCTGGGGTTTGGCGGGGGCGTGTCGGAACTCTTCCTGATGTTGGCGCAGTCCGAGGGCCATCGCGCCTTCTTCTGCTCGGGAAGCGAGCCGCGGCGAAAGGCGCTTGCCGAGCTGGGAATCGAGACGATTGATCAACAGCAGTTCAACCGATTCGCCTCGACCGGCGACGTGAAAGATTTCTCGAAGGAGTGCAAACGCGTGACGGACGGGGACGGGATGCATCTTGTCTGCGACATGCTGCGTGGCCCGGTTTTCCCGGCAGGTATTGCGGCCTCCGCACGGCAGGGCGTGAACGTGAGCGCAGGCTGGCAGCTCGAAAAACGCGTCCAATTCGATTCGGCGGCCATGTCCGTGAAGCAACTCACCTTGGACCACACGCACTACGAGACGCTGCAGGGTTGTGAAGCCGCGACCGAGCTCTACGGGAAGGTTTTCAAGCCGACAATTCATCGCGAAATCTATGGCTTCGACGCCTTGCCACGCGCCGTCCATGAGATGGGAGCGAATATCCAGACAGGAATACCGATCGTTCGCGTGGCGAAGAAAATGCCCGACTCTGTTCGCTTGCTCGCGACCTAGTCCGGTCCGCGGGCTGACTGATGGCGCATTCGGCGAGAGGATTCGTTCGAGTCCGTATCAGACGGCGATGCGCCATCGTCGAGCAAATTTGTAGGCCTTCGTGTCGACTTTGCAGTCGGTCACCGAGATAATTGATCTTGAACCGGAACAGGCCCTAAAGGGGTCGACCAGACATCTCACCGAGGACCGTCGCTTGCGCTCCTCACCGTCATTTCAGAGGAAAGTTCAATGTCTCAGAATATCCAGCGACTTCTGATCGCGAATCGTGGAGAGATTGCGATTCGAATTCACCGGGCTTGTTCCGAGCTGGGAATTCGAACGGTCGGAATCCACTCCCACGAGGATCGCTACGCACTGCACCGATTCAAAGCCGACGAGGCGTATTCGCTCGGTGAGGCTGGAAACCCCGTCGGAGCCTATCTGAACATCGAACGCATCCTGGAAATTGCCGAGAGTGCGGGGGCGACCGCGATTCATCCCGGGTATGGATTTCTCTCGGAACGGGCGGATTTTGCCGAGGCCGTCGAGGCGGCCGGTATGATCTTCGTTGGGCCGACGGCCAATGTGCTTTCGAGAGTGGGCGACAAGGTTCGGGCTCGGGATGCGGCGGACGCCGCCGGTCTGCCGACCATTCCCGGAACGCCGCCCATCGCGAACGCCGAGGAAGGTCTGCGAAGCGCTGCCGAGGTCGGATATCCGGTGATGGTCAAGGCGTCGGGCGGCGGGGGCGGCCGCGGTATGCGCGTCGTCCTGACCGAGGCCGATTTCGTCGACAACTTTGAGTCGGCCAAACGGGAGGCGGGAAGCGCGTTCGGCAATGACGAGGTGTTCATCGAGAAGCTCGTCGATCGCCCGAAACACATCGAAGTACAGGTCCTTGCCGATGGGCACGGTAACATCGTTCATCTCTATGAGCGGGACTGTTCGATTCAACGTCGACATCAAAAGGTCGTCGAGTTGGCGCCGGCACCGAACCTTGATCCCGATCTCCGCCGCGAACTCTGCGACGGCGCGGTCCGGTTCGCTCGGGAAGTGGGCTATCGCAACGCCGGGACTGTCGAGTTCCTCGTCTCCGGTGGTGACTACTATTTCATCGAAATGAATCCGCGAATTCAGGTCGAACATACGGTGACCGAGGAGGTGACGGGCGTCGATCTCGTGGCCAGTCAGATACGGATCGCGCAGGGGGAAACCCTCGAGCAGATCGGAATTACCCAGGAGTCGGTCGAGCCCAGCGGGTTTGCGATTCAATGTCGTGTGACGACCGAGAATCCAGAGAACGATTTTCTCCCGGACTATGGGCGCATCATTTCCTATCGATCTCCGGGGGGGCTCGGCGTTAGGCTCGATGCCGGCAGTGCCTTTCCCGGCGCCTACATCACGCCCTACTACGACTCGCTGCTGGCCAAGCTCACTACGCGCGGTCGTGATCTGGTGGAAGCCGCGACGCGCTCGGTGCGCGCCTTGGGAGAATTCCGTGTTCGCGGCGTAGAGACGAACGTGGCATTCCTGACGAAGGTCCTCACCCATCCAGATTTTCTATCTGGGACCTGCGACACGTCGTTCATCGCAGACTCCCCGGAGCTCTTGCAATTCGAGGGTGATCGTGGGGTCGGAACGCGTCTGTTGGAATACCTGGGTGACGTGACGGTCAATGGCAAGGCGAACGTCAAGCGGATCAATCCGGATTCGGTCCACCGCGCGCATCAGATCCCACACTATGATCGGAGCAGCTCGCCGCCGCCGGGTACGAAACAGCGATTTGAGGAGCTGGGAGCAGACGGGTTCGTCAATTGGATGGCCGAGCACGAGCCAATCCTGATCACCGATACGACCTTTCGGGATGCGCACCAGTCGCTGCTGGCGACCCGACTTCGCACCCACGACATGATCGCGGTGGCGCCGGCTCTGGCACACGAAGCGTCAGGGCTCTTTTCACTCGAAATGTGGGGCGGGGCAACCTTTGATGTGGCCATGCGATTCCTCGATGAAGATCCATGGGATCGACTGGATCGGCTTCGCGCGGCAGTCCCGAATATTCTCTTCCAGATGCTGCTGCGGGGTGCCAATGCAGTTGGCTACACGACCTACCCGGACAATGTGGTGCGTGAGTTCATTTTCGAAGCCAAGGAAAGGGGCATCGATCTCTTCCGGATTTTCGACTCCCTGAATTGGCCGGAACAGATGCAGGTCGCGATCGATGCGACGCGCGAGGCCGGAGGGATCGCAGAGGTCGCGATCTGTTATACCGGAGATATTCTCGATGAATCGCGTGAGCGCTACTCGCTCAACTACTATGTCGAACTGGCCAAGGACCTCGTGGATCGTGGAGCGCAGGTCCTGGCAATCAAAGATATGGCAGGGCTTCTCAAGCCCTATGCCGCCGGCCGACTCGTCAAAGTCCTGAAGGAGGAGATCGGGGTTCCCATCCATCTCCATTCGCACGATACGGCCGGTGTTCAGGCCGCCGCGTATCTGCAGGCGGTCGAAGCCGGCGTCGACGCGATCGATTGCGCATTCGGGCCACTTTCCGGTTCGACCAGTCAGCCGAATCTCCAGAGCGTCGTGGCGATGTTCGAACATACGCCTCGCGCAGCAGAAGTCGAAGTCGAACGACTCTTGCCCTTCGATCTCTATTGGGAGAGCGTGCGGAGCGAGTACCAGGCATTCGATGAAAGTCCGATTCATGGCAGCGCCGCCGTGTACGAGCATGAAATCCCGGGCGGGCAGTACACGAACCTGCGCGCGCAAGCGATCGCGATGGGACTCGGGGAACTCTGGCCTCAAGTGGGCAAGGTCTACTCCGAGGTCAACGCGCTCTTTGGGGATATCGTAAAGGTTACGCCCTCGTCGAAAGTCGTTGGTGATATGACGCTCTATCTCTTGGCCAACGGGCTGACTGCGGATGATGTGATGAAGGCAGGCCAAGAATTGACCTTCCCGGATAGCGTCATCGATTTCTTCGAGGGAAAGATCGGCCGCCCGCCCAATGGCTTCCCCGAGTCGCTACAGCGTCTGGTTCTGAATGGACGCGAGCCCCTCAGCGGTCGGCCCGGAGCGGGCCTTGCCGATGCTGATTTCGAGGCGACCCGAGTCGAACTCAAGGGGAAGCTCGATCGGGATCCGACGCGCGCGGAGTGCCTCACCTATCTCCTCTATCCCAACGTCTACATCGACTTCCTGGCGGCCTTGAGAAAGCACGGCAATCACGTGGCCGTGCTGCCGACTACGGCCTTCTTTCACGGGATGGGGCTCGGCCAGGAGATTCACGTCGAACTCGAACGCGGTCAAGGCATGGTGATTCGACTTGTCGCGATTGGCGATGCCGATGGTGAGGGACGACGAGCCGTCTTCTTTGATCTGAACGGCCAACCACGCCGCATCCTGGTGCACGACCGGGGCCTGGGTCTCGCGATCCTGCGGCATGCCAAGGCCGACCCGAATGACCCGTGTCAGATCGGGGCGCCGCTGCCCGGAATCATTGCCTCCTACACCCATGAGGAGAGTGATCATGTAACGGCCGGGGAGAGGCTTTGCGTGATCGAGGCGATGAAGATGGAATCGAATGTGACAGCGCCCCTCGAAGGTCTGGTCAAGATCATCCACGTGGCGGCCGGAGAACGCGTCGAATCAGGCGATCTGATCATGACGATCGAGGCAACGGATTGAGCCTCTACTAGTCATTCAGCCGAACACAGATGAAGGAAATTCAATGGCGACCGCCTCCGCACCCTATGACCTCGACGGGCTGAAGCATTATCGGCGCGGGAAGGTCCGGGAAGTCTTCGATCTTGGGGACTGTTATGCCATCGTGGCGACCGATCGGATTTCTGCCTACGACGTCGTGATTCCGACTGATATTCCGGACAAGGGGCATGTTCTGACCGCCCTGTCCGACTATTGGTTTGGCTTGACGACGGATATCGTGCCCAATCATTGCTTGACCGCGAACCCGGACGAGTTTCCCGAGGCGTTGCAACCCCATCGCGCACTGCTCAAGGGCCGCACGATGCTGGTCAAAAAGGCGGAAGTCTTTCCTGTTGAATGCGTCGTCCGTGGCTACCTCGTCGGGAGCGGATGGAAGGAGTATCAGCAGTCGGGGATGCTATGCGGCCTGAAGCTGCCTGCGGGCCTTCGCGAAGGCTCACGTTTGCCCCAGCCGATCTTCACGCCAGCAACCAAGGCCGAGCTGGGCGAGCACGACGAAAATGTCTCTTTCGAACGAATGGTCGAAATCCTAGGACTCGAGGTGAGTGAAAAGCTGCGTTCGTTGAGTGTCGCCGTCTACCGGTTCGGTATGGCGCACGCCATGGAAAGAGGCTTGATCCTGGCCGACACCAAATTCGAGTTCGGAAGTTGCGAGGGCGTGATCACGTTGATCGACGAAGTCCTGACACCCGATTCGTCGCGCTACTGGCCGGTGGAAAGCTGGGCGCCCGGAGGCGCGCAAGCAAGTTTCGACAAGCAATTCGTTCGAGATTATCTCGATGCTGAGGGTTGGGACCACTCGCCGCCGGCGCCGGAACTTCCGAGTGAAGTCGTTTCCGGGACGACCGCGAAATATCGCGATGCCTACCGCCTGATCACGGGCAAAGAACTTCCGGATCTGTCGTAGCTAGGCGAGCGCGCAGTGGCGCGCAAATCGACAAGGCCGCACTTCGGCTCCACCCTCGGCCCTGGCCTCGGAAGAAGTTGAACTTTCGTTGCCCTGTAGGCAATCTATTCGAGCCTCTAGCGTTGACCACTTGAACTTACGGAGTTTTTCGGTCTTGCAGAGAAGGCCGCTTGAAGTCTCTATCCGCTCACCCGGCGAGTCGGCACACAGGTAATCTGCACCGCCTAATGATTCGGCGTCGGGCAATCTGGAAGGCGACGCACGATTCAGCGCTCTCGAATTGTGACGAACGCTCGCCTTCAGTGAGAAGGCGAATAGCAACGCCGGTGTCGGGGTCAATCTCGAGGGTCGCGACGCCGCAGGCGGGTGCCGGCGAGCAGATACGAATGGGCGCGCGATCGTATGATCAAGACGCTCCTGGATTGACGGCTGCCCCCTTGTCCGATTTGCGGCTGAAGTGTCGACAATGTCGGGTCACACCATGTCCAGATCAACGCTTGATTCATAGGCGAACGCCGATTTCTCCGGATCTCATGCGAATTGGGGTTGGGCAGGAGTGAGGCAAACATCCATTCCATCCCCTTGTTCGTTCCCGGTGCCTCGTTATAGTTGACCAACCATAACGCGAACCGCCTCCCGTCGATCGACTCCGGCCTCGGCTTCTGGACGCGTCGCGGATACGCGGGTGCGCGGACGCTGACTCGTCGCCGTCCGCTCCATTGCCAGCTTTTGAATTGGAGACCTGAGAGTGTTCTTCCGAACCCGGCGCCGCCTGATCCTGGTGGTGTCCCTCATCCTCGTGCTTGGCGCGAGTGATGCGGCGGCGAGTCCGGCGACTCCGTTGGCTGTTCAGGCTCCGTGGCGTATTGCCGCCTTCCTCGATCTACCGGCACGCCTCTCGATCACTGCGCAGCATCGCAGTCGCTATGAACGTCTCGACGATCAGTTTCGTGCCGCCCGCAAAGGGGATGATGAAGTCGTTGCCCTGCGAACGTTGATCCAAGTCGGACTCCAGCTCACGGCGGGATTGAGTATGCACATCGAGATGATGGATTCCCGTGTCTACCTCGATGACCGCTTTACTCCGCTGAACACGACGCAGGTCAACACCTTCGAACTTCTCCAGGCCTACGGCCAATTCGTGAGTGCGGGACCCAGCGGCGGATCCTCCGTCTTGCGACTCGGTCGGATCACGATGGACGTGGGGAGCCGTCGATTCATTGCGCGAAACCGCTACCGCAACACCATTAACGCGTTCACCGGCTTTGATTGGGAATGGCAGACCAAGACAGGCCATCGCGTTCGCGTGTTCTACGTACTCCCCATTCAACGACGACCGCGGAGGTTCGCAGAACTTCGGCGAAACGATTATCAGATCGACAAGGAGTCTTTTGACGTCCAGTTCTGGGGTGCCCACTTCGACGCAAACCTACCGGGGGATTATCGCGGCGAGATCTTTGCGTTCGGTTTGTATGAGAAAGACGGTCTCGACCGTCCGACCCGCAATCGCAGAATCGCGACCGCGGGCTTTCGTTTGGTGCGGGAGCCTGCAAATGGCCAGATCGACTACCAGGTCGAACTCGCGCTCCAATTCGGAAAGTCACGAAGTTCGACCTCGCCAGCGGACACACGAGACCTCGATCACTTCGCACATTTCGAGCATGTCGAGTTGGGGTACACCTTCGACCTATCGTGGTCACCCCGAGCCGTCCTGCAATACGACTATGCGAGCGGCGACGACGATCCAAACGACGGAAAGAATGAGCGTTTCCAGACCTTGTATGGTGCGCGTCGCTTCGACTTCGGGCCGACCGGAATCTACGGCCCCTTTGCTCGTTCCAATATCAACACGCCGGGCGTGCGATTCCAGCTCAAACCTGGGAAGGGCGTCACGGCCTTCGTCGCCTACCGGGCCTTCTGGCTCGCCTCCAAGCGCGACGCATGGACGACTAGCGGTCTGCGCGATCCAGCAGGAAACTCGGGAAGCTTCATCGCGAACCAGGTCGAAGTGCGTGTGCGCTGGGACATCTTTCCCCGAAACGTTCGAATCGAGGCGGGTGTTGCACTCCTGTTCGCCGGGGAGTTCATGGACGATGCGCCGAACAGCAATGGACAGGGCGATGCGACCTACGCCTACAGCCAGGTGGTCTTTGAGCTCTGATTCGTTTTCGTTCCCGATTCAGTCGCATACGTGTTCGTCGAGCGCAGCGAGGTCAGCGGCAATCGCTTTCGTGGCCCGGCGCTCCATCGCGCGGAAGCGGCTGATCACCTCCTCGCCGAAGGGCGTGACGGTGGCTCCGCCCCCGGCGTGCCCGCCCCGTCCTCCGTGTACGACTGGATCCTGGAAGCAGCGATTCATGTCGTCCAGGAGATCCCAGGCATGCCGATAGGCCATTTTCATCGAGCGAGCGGCCGCTGAGATCGATCCATGCTCTTTCACGGCTTCGAGTAGTTGAATCTTCCCAGGACCCAGGGAGTGACCCACACCGAGATAGATTTGAAGACGTGTCCGGGGCATGGATTCAGCGTAGAAAAGCGACCCTGGTTCGCCAACTCTTCGTAGAGCCGAGATCCCGGGCGGCGGGTCTCCAACCGAACAGAAAGGGACTACGCGGGAACGAATTCGTCGTGAATACCCAACGGCAGCACATAGGGAAGGCGTATGGGGGCTGCGGGGCCACCCTCGACGCTTTCCACATCGAAAATCGAGAATTGTGTCGCGGATTGGTTCCCGTCGAGCGCCGTACCGAGTATCCAGCCGCTGACCGGCTGGGTTGCCTCTAGACGCGGAACGAAAAGGTGTTCTTCGCGGAGTACGTGAGATGGGGACGGATCGATCAGCGATCGAAATGGATCCGTCCGATCTAACCGCCAGAGATCCATATTCTCTTCATCTCCCCGGAAGCTCCAGGTAGCGGATGGCCACATGCCAGGGCAGCTCTTTCCAGAACACGCTGCCCTGAGGCTGGGGCGCTGGATTCATGAGCTCCCCTCGATCAAAGCCGAGCCGCCCGGGCGAAGCGACGACGGCGCGCATCGGTTGGGTGTAGATCGGCGCTTCATACGCTTCGAGGTCATTCCAGATTGCTTGCTTCACTCGGTGGTTGGCCAATACGAAATGAAGCACACCGTCGACGATGAAGATTCCGCCGGATGAGATTCTCATCTGCCGCGAAGAAGCCGGCAAGGTCCGTACGAAGGTCACTATCTCGGTTGCGCTGGCCTGCTGCAATCCCTCGACCAGAAACCTCGCGAGGGGCTGGACGTCATCCTCCGAAAACACCCGATTCCGTCCCGTAGCGCCATCAACAACGGCGAAGGAATCTCCTTCGAGATAGAGGCCGTGCAGGATTCTGGACATTGTCGCGACAGACAGCGAGGCCGGATGCGCGTACGTCCTTCCACTCGTGGCATCCGAAGTCGATGCCAATCTGATCACCCACCCACTGCCCTCGTGAATTCTTGCCGTGAGGCTGGGCATTGAAACGCAACCCAGAGCCAACAGCATCGACACTCCGAACAGAGCCATGACCCGGGGATACCCGAGCAGTTTGCACCACGAAATTCCTGGAGATGGAGGGGGCCCGGTCTGTTTCCAGGAGGGTCCCTGCTCGTTTTCGATCGGGATCAAAAGGAGATGTCCCATTGCAGCCGTGCTCGTTGGCTTGAATAGCGTCGATTCTCGAAGCCGTCGTCCAGGGTCAGATGAGACACGTCGAGGGTTACCTTGTTTCGGTGGCCATCGAAGAAGTAGTTGGCCGCCAAGGTGAATTCCTGCCGGTTGTTGTCAAAGCGGGTACTGCGATCCCCGGGAGTTCGATAGACGGGCTCGTCCACGAATGCATAGCGGATGGCCAGCTCCAGCTCTGGCGGTATCACGGGGATCACGTTGTGAAAGAAATAGCCCGCCTGCGCGTAGGATCCGATCAATCGATCGGTCGTCGAGTTCACGCGGTCCTCGATTTTCTTCCAGTGAAATTCTTGTTGGAATGAGAATCCCTTCCACTTGAAGGCCGTTTCTCCCACCATTTGAGTGACCCTGAACTGACCGTCATCGGCGCTTCCAGCTGAAGTGAAGCCATCGAGATTCCCACATCCGCCCGAGGACCATCGCGTGCAGGGGCCGAGTGTGGTCGAAGCGGCGAAGGCCAGGCTGCCTGCCGGCTTTTCGTGGTAGCTCACATCCGACTGTCGCCATTTCAGGTCGCGTCCGAGGAAATTCCACTGCAGGCGGCCCATGTACATCATGTTGTTGTCGTCGTTGTCGGTTCCGCGGCCAGTACCCGTGAACACCCCGGCGTAGTACCGCATGTCCGCCAGCGTTCCCGGAAAGAGCCGGCCATAGGCCATGGCACCGACCTGTCGGTCGACGGCAAAAATCCGGTTGACGATGGAGCGCTCGACGAATTGCTGGCGCCCGGACGAATCAACGCGTTCGCGGTTGTAGTTGATCTTCCATTGACCCAGGCGAAACGAAAGCCACTTGTATCTCGTGAGATCGATGCGCCAATCGATCAGGCGCGCTGATGAACTACTGGAGGAGTCATCGGGGTTGCGGGCCGGTTGAAGGTCCAACTCGAAATAGTATTTGAGCCAAGGCTGGTAGCCGTGGCCACCGACCTTCATTCGCACTCGACGCATCTCGAATGTGCTCTCTTCGGCATCATTGCTGAAATCGCTCGGCTTGCGCGGGTCCCCTCGGAAGGGAAACGAGTATCGCATCTGGGCGCGCCACTGGAGGTTGGTGGCCCATTTCCCGTCGCGGGATTCCAATCGCAACCCCTTCTTTCCCCAGCTGGCCTTGACTGGAAATTCGGATTCGATCTTTTCCTCCAGTTTGAGGTCGACCTGCTCCTGGACGGCGCGTTCGGTCACCTCGGCCTCTTGTTCCTGATCGGCTTTGATCTGAAGCCACTCTTCCTTGGTGATCACGCCTTTTTTCAGCAGGGTATCTTCTAGAGAAGAAGCCGCCTGCGCCACGGGCGCGGCGAACAGGAAGGCCAGCAGAACCCACATCGTGATGGCGCTACTCGAATTGGATCGTCTGTACATCGTTTCGGAATCATCCTTGGTCGAAGCAATAAAGGGGGCGGGCCAATCACCGCCGATTTGTGTCGAAAATTCGATCGCTCTGTCGCCGTAACGACCGAACTCTAGAATTCCTCGGTGACGATCCTGTGGCGCTAGGACTTCATTTTCTGCACGAGTCAGCGTCGTCCACGATGACGTTCGCCACGGGACGATGTTTTCTTTCTCGGGGCTCGACATCGCTGCAGAGAAGGTGTCTTACGAGTGACGGCTAGCGGGGTGGATTCCGACTCTCTCATAGGACGGATGCGCCGCCCGAGCGAGCTGATTGGATCGGGAAGATGATTGATTTTAAACGGAAATAGCATTCACCAGCGCGTACTTGAATGGATGCCAGCCCCGGACGACAACCTGGGGACAGAAGCCCTCACCATGGCCCGGGTTCTCCAGTTTCGATTCGGGTTCATTGCGCAATCTGATCGGCCGATGGATTTGATTGAATGCCGCTCGTCTGGACGCGAGCGTTCGCGGTTCGTGTCGAGGGCGCCGGCCTCAGTCCAGAGTCCGGTCACTGCGCCAGGAGAGTCCATGAAGAATCAAACTCGTCTCAATTCCCGTCGTCTGGTAGTCGGCGCGCTCCGGTTCGGCTGGATGATCGCTCTCATCTCAGGCGTATTCGCCGCCTCTTCCATCACGACGACGCCGGATGCCCACGCCCAGGCGGAATTCGAGAACAACGCGCAGGCGGACAAGGTCTATTGGCAGGACCGCTACCGCAGGCTTCGGGACGAGGCGGTGCGCTTGCGCAAGAAGGGCGAGGTCGCGCGTACCGCATACGCAGCCGCGAACCGAAGGAACTACCGTCGTGGCACGAACCGGCGCGAGCAGCGGGAGATCGCAATCGAGGCCGAAACCGAGCTGATCCGCGTCGAGGCCGAATTGGCTGGGCTGGCCGAAGAGGCTCGGAAGAGCGGTGCCCTACCGGGTTGGCTGCGCGAGGTCGAGGATGAGCCGGCAGCCGAGTTCGAGCCTCCGCCTGCATCCACGTCCGACGACGAGGACGAAGGCCGCAACCCCTTGTACCCCGACGAATAGGCGATTCGACATCCGGGATCAGAAAAATGCCTTTCTGAGTCGGCGGATCAACGGCTCGCCTTCTGAGTGTCTACGAAAACGGCGGGAAGTCCGGTTGTGAGCTGAGCTACCCGGCGAGCCGCGGACCGACGTTGGGTCAGAGTCAGTCTGCGGGATAGATTCCCTTGAATCCAATGCGTCGGGTGATCCAGAAATCCGTGACGTGGACGAACAGGAAGACGCCGGCCGCGACGAGTGCAGTGAGTGTCCAGTCGCTCTCTCCTTGCCAGGTTCCGTAGGCGAGGGGCAAGACGATGAAGGTCCATGAGAGCAGCCCGCCGATGATCTCGAATGCCCCCAGTCCGCGATGTCCGAGATAGAAGTCGCCGAGTCCGGGGAAGGCGAGTGAGAGCAACCCGGCTTTGCGTCCCGACTTGAAAGCGGAAGCGCATTGCTTGCAGCGGTCGGGAAATCCGACGACTTTGTTTCCACATTGTGGACAAAGGTTTTCGACCCCAGCGCCGAAGCCGAAGCCGATGGCATTGCTTGCGCCGGTCTGGATACGGCGATTGATCATCTCTTTGATGGCCTTGCGATCCTTTCGCGGAATGCCCGTGATGTAGAGCGTCTTCTTGTTCCGCATGACGAAGCCGAGATAGCCAAAGGTTCTCTTTGCGAAACCTTCTATGCATTCATAACGCACCTGGGTCTTGAGGCTCATGGCTTTGCGGCGCGAGTTGATCTGGACGATCAGGATTCGGCGATCGGTGAAGACGAGGGCGCAGCGATTGATGAGATGTGACCAGATTCCCATGAAGACCTGTTCGACGAAGGAGTATTCGACACCCCAACTCACGAGTTGAACGCGCTCGCCTTCGCCCAGCATTGCCTGCACGACGGGATCGATTTCCTGGATCAGTTTGAGTCGGTTTTTGGCGAGTCGCTTCGCTCCGAAACCCTCCGCGCTGAAGATCTGATCGAAGTGGTAGGGCAGGCTGGCATCAGAAATATTCAGGAGATCGCTGGGATCCGTGGTGGACTTGAGGATGGCTTCCATGTTGCTCCATTCGAAACGGGTGGGCGCTGCGAATTGCGAGCGTGGACGTTTCACCGATCGACTCCGTCTCGTGCGGATTCCGCGCGGGAAGTCGTCTCCTCCCAATCGGATGGATCTCTCGAAAAGTCAAAACGAAAGTCCGGGTTCGCCAGGCCATTCGTCACTCAAATGGAGAAACGCATGGGGTCTGCGTATGCGTCGCTTTGGCTATCCACTAGAGTTGCCGGACCCAGTGGCCGGAGCGAGCGGTCGGCGCTCGAGTCTGTTTGGGCATGCGGCGTTGAAGCTTTTGGGACGGGGATCGGTCGGGGTCCCGGGATAGGGGAGCAGGATGGAATCGGGCTGTGTTTGAACTCGGCGATTTGAAGGATGCGCAGGATCCCTACGCGCTCATTCGCGAAGCGCGAAAGGAGGGTGCTGTTCAGTCCAGGAACGGAAGTTGGATCATATTCGGTTACAACGAAGCGGCCGACCTGTTACGGAACGCCGAGACGCGTTCGGGCTTTATCGCTGACGGCTACCGAAAGCGACTACCCGCTGGCGCTGCGCGGGACGAGATGACCCATCGAATCAACTTCCTCGACCCGCCCCGTCATGGACAAGTGCGTCGGCTGATCGGCAAGGTCTTTACTCCGAAACGGACCTCGCGACTGCAGCCCTTTGTCGAGGGGATCACGCGTCGCTTGCTCGAGCGGCTTCCCAATGATCAGCCCCTCGATCTGATTTCTGCCTATGCACACGAGGTCCCGTCGCTTGTCATCTCCGAACTGCTAGGTGTACCGGTGGCCCATCGTGATCGGCTGACGCTCCTCTCCGAGCGGGTTTCTAGACTGCTTGGCACCGGCATCGACGACGACGAACAGTCCCTGGCCCTTTCGGCCGCGGAAGAAATGCATACTACCTTGCGCAGCGTCCGTGACGAACGCATGCAAGCACCACAAGAAGACCTCTTGAGTGCGTTGCTCTCGTCCGAGGGCCGTGAGGCGGAAGGCGGAACCGATGGCGAAAAGGATGATCGATTGACGGACAGCGAGTTGCTGTCGCTTGCCGCCACGCTCTATTCAGCCGGTCACCGAACTACCCGTGACCTTTTTTCGAACGGCCTGACTGCGCTTTTACCCGATCGCGATCTCGTCGCGGCCAGCCGCGATGGCAGCCTCCCGGTTGGCGCCATCGTCGAGGAGTTCTTGCGCTTCGAAACACCGACCCATCTCATCGCGCGGATGCTGCAAGCGCCGATGGAGTTGGGAGATCATCGGATTCCCGCCCATCAGCCGATCGCAATCGTGCTGGCGGCGGCGAACCGGGACCCCGAGGTCTACCCGGAGGCAGAGCGATTTGACCCCTGGCGCTGGACGCAAACGCCGTCACCGCCGGCGCCGCTTTCCTTCGCGTTGGGCGCGCACTTCTGTATCGGTGCGAGCCTCGCTCGGCTCGAAGTCTCGATCATGCTCGACATGCTATTCGAGATCTATCCCGAAATCCGAATGGCGGATGCCCCTTTGCAGTGGCGTCACACGGGCGTGTTTCGTGGTCTCGAATCGTTGCCCGTGATTCTCGGGCCGCGCGCTTGAACGCCCAACTCTGCTCAGGACGCTAGGCCAGCCGTGCGATTCAAGGGGATTCGGGGGGCGAGGGGAACGCGTGGAGGAAGGAAAGGAGCAGAAGAAAGCGTAGAGGAAGGTG
>CAZMFM010000008.1:52115-83226 GCA_964565565.1 uncultured Spirochaetaceae bacterium
GCGAGGGGAACGCGTGGAGGAAGGAAAGGAGCAGAAGAAAGCGTAGAGGAAGGTGTAGAGGAAGGCGAAGAGGTGCTCAGGGTTTTCGGTCCGCCTCAGGATAGGCAGCCATGATCCCCTCGAAGCGGGATTCAAGCGCCGGGCGGACGGTGGGATGGGTGAAGATGTAGAATGTTTCAGAGCGGATGCCCTCGATCACGTTCTCCCCAATCGTGGCCGGATCGGTTCCGCTGGCCGTAATGGCGGCGACATCTTCGCCAACGTTGGCATCTTGACCACCGTGGCGCTCCGGGCGATTTTCGAGACTCGACTCGATCAGGCCAGTCTTCACGATTCCCGGACAGAGAACGGAGATGTTGACCGGGCTTTCGGCGAGTTCGAGTTTCAGACATTCGGACAAGCCGACAACGGCGAATTTCGAGGCGGTGTAGATCGAAAGTCCAGCCACGCCGATATGTCCGGAGACCGAGGCCGTATTGACGATATGGGCGGGCTCGCCATGTTCTTTCATCCCAGGCAAAAAGGCGTGGAGTCCGTTCACGACGCCGAGAACATTGATCTCGAGTAGCCACTCCCAGTCTCGCCGGGTCGTTTCTTCCAATGGGCAGGCCGTGAAGGCGCCCGCGTTGTTGACGAGCAGGTGGACGGGGCCGAGCGTTTTTCTCACTTCGGCGGCGGCCTCTGCGAGGCTTTCTTCGCTCGTCACGTCACAGCGGATCGGCAGGGCGCGGCCGCCGGAGGCTTCAATCTCCTTGCAGGCGGATCCCGCCGCAGCGAGATCGATGTCCGCGACCGCGACCGTGACGCCCTCACGGGCGAAAGAATCGGCCATGGCACGGCCGATGCCATTGGCACCGCCAGTGATGAATGCGGTCTTCCCTCGAAAATCCTGCATCGAATCGTTCTCCCTCTCGTCTTCGTTGGCAGGCGAACACTAGCTCAAACATGGGTATCGTTGACCGTTCAACATGTTGGTTTCGGAGTGATCCACGATGTATGAAGTCGAGCATTTTGTGCAGACCGATTCCCGTCTCTTGCACGGCTATTTGGCCGCAAATCCCTTTGCTGCATTGGTGGTGGCGACGACCGACGGTCTGTCGGCCGATCATCTTCCGATGGAATTCGATCCGTCCTTTGGTTCGATGGGGCGCCTGCAAGGGCATGTCGCGCGGGCGAACCCGCTATGGCGAGGTTCCGATTCTGCGGCGAGTTCCGCGTTGGCCATCTTCAGCGCGCACCACGGCTATATTTCACCCGCCTGGTACGCGACCAAGCGCGACGATCCCCGGGTCGTCCCGACCTGGAACTATGCCGCGGTTCACGTGACCGGCAGGCTTTCCTTCTTCCACGATGGCCAACGCATCAGCGAGATGCTGGCTCGGCTGACAGAGCGATTCGAAGCGGAAAGAGCTGAACCCTGGCGAGCGAGTGACGCGCCCGACGAATTCATCAAGAAGATGATCGCGGGTGTGGTCGGCTTCGAGTTGGTGATCGAAAAGATGATAGGGAAATGGAAGTTGAGCCAGAACCGCAGTGCCGAGGACCAGAAGGGTGTTCGCGGAGGGCTGCGACGGGAAGCGGGAGCCGGGGGCGCGGAGCTCGCTGACCTGATGGAACGGGCGGCGTCTACGTCTTCCTGAGTGGGCCTCACCGGGGTGAGTCAGCGAGGTTGGTCTGGTTGGTGTGGTCGATCTGGTCGGCCAGCCTCAGGTGGACATTGGCGTACCGTTCTTGCGGCAGCGGATCAATAGCGAGTTGCTGAGTGCTTCCTCCCGGAGATGCGCGATCTCGAGATAGCCGGCGTTAGTCGACAACTTCAGGAAGGCGTCCCAATTTGGCCACTCGACGATGAAGAAGAGATCGGGATTCCATTCTCCGATCAACGATTGCTCCGGCGTAAAACTGTCGATCATGTTTGCGCCGAGTTCGGCAACGAAAGGTCCGGCCGCAGCCGCGTATTCGAGGTATTTCTCGGCACCACCCCCTGGCTTGAACCACAACGCATTGAGCATGTAGACCTTCTCGTCGGCGTCGCTCATTGGAATTTCGGTCTCCTGGTCATAGCAATGGTCGGTGAGGCTGAAGGGGTGCGGTTGCGAATTTTCAGCCAACCCTGCAAGTGAGCAACTTGAATAGCGTCTGTCAGCAATGCACGCATCTGCGAGTTTTGTTCGAGCAACGTTTGATTCCGTGAATCAGTGAATCATTGAAGAAGAACGTCCCCGGCCGGTCCCGTGATGCGGGCCGACAAGCACGGTTCTGGCCCGAGTGCGACATCGAGGTCCACACCGAGCGCGGCGAGTGCGGGAGCGACGGATTCGGGATCAGGATGTCGGGCCGAAAAATTGCTCAGGCCGATCGCAACACCGTCGGTCTGCCCGGATGCGGCCGGATGGGCGGTTCGTCCCCAATCGATCACGAATGGGAGCAGGCCCGCGCCGAAGGGTTTGGCCCGCAAGGTGAGTTGCCACTCGAGCAACTCGCCGCTCGGGGCGCGGCGGCTCATGGCAATGATCGGACCGGGATCGAAGCCTCGCTCCCGTGCAGACTCGATGTCGGCCGCGATCGCCTGGCTGCGAACGGCCCAGGTAATCAGCCGCGCTCCGTCGAGGGTGTCGAGGCCAAAAGGGCGGGGTTGCTTTGGCTCTGGGGCGTCTGGATCCCTCGCGATGAGTTCGACATACATTCCTTCCGTGAGCGGCAGAATCGCGTTATGTGTGCCGAGTCCTTCGTGCCGTCCACCCAAACGCGGCGCGCGTCCCAGTCGGCGACGAAAGTCGTCCATCGCATCAGCAAGATCGGGTACGCCGTAGACGAGATGGTCAAGGGGCAATCGCGCGGTCATCGTCTGGTCCTTTTTGTTTCTCAGTCTTCAGTTTCGCTTGCTGCCTGACCCTTGTCGAATGATTGGCGATCCAGGTCGTGATCCCGGGGCTCGTTGATGGCGGATTCGGTCGCGACCGCCCGGGAAGGATGCGTGCGGTGCAGGGCGTGATACGCTGAATGTCATGACGAACGAAATCCTCAGCGAAAAGGCGCTCGCGCAGGCGCTGCGCGAAATCGAAGAACAAGGCTACACGATTCTAGAGCGTGCGATCCCAGAGGATTTGCTCGATACGGTCGGCGAAGCGCTCGTGAAGATCGAGCGCGATCAGAAGATCGTGCCGTCGAAGAACGACTTCGAAGGGCATCAGACGGTGCGCATCTACAATCTTCTTGCCTATGGAAGTCCGTTTTCAAAGATTCCGCTCAATCCCCAAGTATTGCCGATCGTGGAAGGCGTCCTCGACGAGGGTTGCCTCATTTCGAGTCTCTCTTCGATCAGTATCGGGAAGGGCGAATCGCCGCAACCGATTCACGCCGACGATCAGGTCATCGGGCTGGCCAGACCTCATCCCGCGGTCGTTTGCAACAGCATGTGGGCGATGACCGACTTCACCGAGGCGAACGGCGCGACGCGAATCGTTCCCGGTAGCCACAAGGATCCGAATTGGCCGGTCTATGGAGATTCGGAGATCGATTCGATTCCTGCGGAGATGGAGCGCGGCAGCGTGCTCGTCTGGCACGGCAGTCTCTGGCATGGCGGTGGGGCCAATGTGACGGACGAGCGACGCGTCGGGATGGCCATGAACTATTGCGCAGGCTTCATTCGTCAGCAGGAGAATCAACAACTCGGCATTCCGCGCAAGGTGGCGGCGGAATTCCCCGAGCGTTTGCAGCGCTTGGTTGGTTATGGCGTATACCGAAATCTGATCGGCCACATTGATAAATCGGATCCGCGTGAATTGCTGGGTGGTGAAGGCAGCATGCGCTCGATCTGGGATCAGTAGCGGAACGACCGCACGATCCCACCGTATTGCCCGTTCGCATTGTTCGATCGCATTGTCCGATCGAACGAATCGGACGAGCTAGAGCGGCTCGGGCTTCCAGTTTTCTAGTGGATCCCCGGCGTCGTGTTCGGGTGTGGGCAGGATCTGGCGAAGATGGTCGCCGAGTACCCACCCGCGCCGCTCGGCTCGCAGCTTCCATTGTTGTGGATAGCCGAGCGAGACTTCTTCGAATCGGACGCCATCGATCATTCGACTGCACGGGATATGCAGATGTCCGGAGACGACGACCTTGGCGCGAAAGCGCCGGTGCCAGTCTTCCGTGCGACGTGTTCCACACCAGACCATGAATCGCTGGATGCGCGGCAGGAGCGCGAGCTCTTGTTTTAAGGGGAAGTGCGCGATCAAGATGGCTGGATGGTCGGTTTCGGCAAGCGCCCGATCGAGGCGCTTCTCGGTCTCGAGGCAACGTGCCTCGCACCAATCCCCAACGGAGTCGTAGGGCACCGGGTGCAACATCACCTCGTCGGTACAGACAATGTTGGCTTCGGCCGCCCATGCGACGGATTGCTCGACGGGAATATGATCTGGCCGGAAGCTGTAGTCGTAAAGCAAAAAGAGTGGCGCGAGCAGATGGGGGCCGCCGTCACCCTGCCAGATCGGATAAGGGTCTTCGGGCGTGAGGACCTGATGGCGGCGACAAACGTCGACCAGCACTTCGTAGCGAGCGACGCCACGCAGCAAGGAAGCTCGCGGAATCGTCCAGAGTTCGTGGTTTCCGGGAACCCAGATCAGTCGAGCAAACTTCTTTTCAAGGATCTGAAGAGCGATTTCCAGTTGTTGCGGCGTGTCCGCAATGTCGCCGCACAGGATCAGCCAATCATCACGATGTGCGGGCAACTCCGTCAACGCGATCAGATTTTCCTTGAAGCCGACGTGCAGATCACTGATGGCGTAAAGCTTCAAGAAGCGTTCCTCGACAGGGTTGGCTGACAGACTAAGCTCAATCGAGACGATAGGCCACTGCGTCGAGATCGTGCGGAAGCGGGTGGAAGCGACTGGAAATGGGGCGGTGCGTGAACGCGCGCGGTAGTCTCAGTGGCCAGGCGGCCGGACGGTCAGGTGGGCGAATGGAGCAGGTATTGAGGCCGAGCGACAGCGATTCAAATCCTCTTCCAGAGCAACGGCCCGAACTTTCAAAGAAGGTCACTCGTTATGCCTTGGCGATGTTGACCGTGGCCTACGCGTTCAACTTCATCGATCGACAGATCCTCGTCATCATCCAGGAATCAATCAAGGCTGAAATGGGTTTGTCCGACGCCCAATTGGGACTGCTGAGCGGATTCTCCTTTGCGCTGGTCTACATCACGGCGGGTATACCGATCGCCTATTGGGCGGATCGCGGAAATCGTCGCAATATCATCTCACTGGCCGTCGCGGCCTGGAGTGGGATGACCGCTCTGTCGGGTTTTGCGCAGAACTATGCGCAGCTCCTGATGGCTCGAATCGGTGTGGGCATCGGCGAGGCCGGCGGCAGTCCGCCCGCGCACGCGATGATCAGCGACTACTACGCTCCGAGCCAGCGGGGCACCGCGATGGGTATTTACTCCGCCGGTCTGCACGGTGGGATTTTCATCGGTTTCCTACTTGGTGGATTCATCAACGAATGGCTTGGCTGGCGCGTCGCGTTCATGGTCGTGGGTCTCCCCGGAATCCTGTTCGCCATTGTCTTTCGTTTGACGGTCCAGGAACCACCACGGGGTCGTTGGGAATCGAGCGAGGCGGCCGACTATCGGCCGACGCTCCGAGAGACGTTGCAACTGCTGGCTCGCTATCGCTCGTTCTGGTATATCGCCGCGGCGACCGGGCTGACGGCATTCGCTGGCTACGGGAATGGGAATTTCGCGCCGTCCTTCTTTATGCGAAGTCACGGTTTGAGCGGCGGTGAAGTCGGCGTCTTGATGGCCTTCGCAGGAGGTGGGTCCGGCTTGGCGGGTACATTGCTTGGTGGCTTCCTCGCGGACCGGATGGGGCAGCGAGATCCGAGATGGTATGCATGGCTACCGGCACTGGCGGGTTGTGTCGCTTTGCCGCTGTCGTTTCCCTACCTCCTTCTGGACGACATTCGAATCGTCATTGTCTTGCTCTTCGTCGTGAACATGATGCTCAACACCTACCTGGGGCCGTGCCTGGCGATTTCCCATACCCTGGTTCCGCCTGCGATGCGGGCGTTGACGTCGGCCATTCTCTTCTTCGTGTTGAATTTGATCGGCCTCGGTATGGGACCGCTGACCGCAGGCCTGCTGAGCGACCATTTTACTTCGATCTACGGGGAGGACGGTCTTCGTTATGCGATGCTGGTGGTCGGGTTGATTAGCTCGGTTGGGATTCTATTCTTTGTGCTCGCGGCGCGCCGGATTCCCCTGGATCTGGCGGCGAAGAAAGCCGGTGACCGGGCGATGTTCCGGTCCTGATTGGCTTGCGCGCGCCTAAAGCCGGATCCACCATGGCTTTCGGCTGAGCCGGAATGACGACGAAGGGGAAGCACGATGGCTGATCGAGAGAAGGAAGCGAAGACAACGAACGGTTCGCCCATGGATCTGCCGGATTCGATCGATGGCATGATCGAGCAACTCATCGAGAGTGGAGAAGCAGATCGGATGGCGGGCCTCGACATCGATCGGCTGCGTGTCGTGATGAAGGCGCCCGGGGCTGCCGAGACGGTGGCTGCAATTCAATCGTTGGGAGCCGACTCGCAAGCCGGTGCCGGGGAGCGTGCGCCCGATTTCGATTTGCCCTATTTGCCCGGTCAAGGCAAGGCCGAGGGCGAGCGGATTCGCCTTTCCCGCCGCTTCGCGGATCGGCCCGTGGCCTTGGTTTTCGGGAGCTATACCTGACCGCCGTTTCGGTCCCAGGCTGGGATCCTCAATCGCATCTACCGAGCCTATCGTGGGCAGATTGATTTCTTCACGGTCTACATCAAGGAGATCCACTCGACCGACGGCTGGCAAGTCGATGAAAACATCGAAGACGGCGTCCTCGTTCGCGATCACCAATCCTTTGGCGAACGCATTGAAGTGGGTCAGACATGTATGTTGAAAATGGCGCTTGAGATCCCGGCGCTCGTCGACGAAATGGACGACGCGGTGGCTGCCGCCTACGCCGCGATGCCCGAGCGGCTCTATCTGATTGAGCGTGGCGGTCGAATTGCCTATCAGGGCGGGATGGGGCCGATGTTTTTTCGACCCGAAGATTGGGAAGACGCGATCAAAGGACTGCTCGAAAGCCTCTGACCGATCCACTCACGAATACCTGATCGTTCGCCGTCCACTTGATGGCCTGTGATGTCCGTTTACGCCGCGAGGCAGCCTCGCTCGATGGCGACGGAGCGTGGCGTGATGGCGTGAACACGCCGCTTGATACCGACGATCGCCTCGCAACGAGTTGCCGAAGACGGCGGGTGCAACGCCCTGTCTCTGCGCCGTTCGGCAATCTCAACACGTCGCGCGGCGCTCTTGTGACGCCGCGGCAGTTTGCGATTGACAACCCATCAGGTCGCTATACGTTGAAAGGGAAAGTTGTTGCACGGTCCGGAAGGGCCCGCGTTTACGGTCAGCTAAATTCAAGAGCTAGTCAGAGTAGTCAGAGGTAGTCAAGGGTGATCGATTGGTGATCGATTGGTGACATAAAGTCGCATCCCGCCCGAGCCGAGTTCGAAATAGATCCACGGCTGAGGGCATTCGTCGATCGCCCGTCGAAAATTGATCGGTTGGTAGCTGGTCGGTCGATAGTCGGTAAGTCGATAGTCGGCGGTAGTGGGCGGTAGTAGTCGGTAAATAGTTGGTAAATAGTTGGTAAATCGTAAAAAAAGGATGCGACGCGAGGAGGGATGGAAATGGCGGTTGCGAAGCAACTCGAATGGTATCTCGAGGCGGTCGGCGTCGACTACGAAATCCTTCCCCATCCCCACTCCGCGTATAGCGCTCAAACTGCGCGCCGATCCCGAATCCCGCTTCATTGTCTTGCCAAGCCTGTTCTCTTCGAAGATGAATACGGCTACGTGATGGCCGTCGTTCCTGCCGCCCGTCGCGTCGATGTCGAGCGCCTCGGGGCGCATCTACACCGTGACCTCGAGCTGGCGACCGAAGCCGAGGTCGACAATCTCTTCCATGATTGCGAGGACGGCGCGATGCCGGCACTCGGATCCCCTTACCGGATTCCCACCGTCTACGACGATTCACTGGCGGGATTGACGGATATCTATTTCGAGGCCGGCGACCACGATGACGTGATCCATATGGCTGGGGATGCCTTTCTCGAATTGCTTTCGGGTTCGCTCCATGGACGTTTTAGTCGCGCACTCAATGGGGGCACCGACACCCTGAGCCTTTGAACGGAGAACCGAATACGGAGGAATCGTCATGTCACTTTCTAGAGTCCTGGAAAGCTTTCTGATGGAACGCGACGCAACCTATACGGTCGAGTTCCATTCCGCGTCGACCACCAGCGTCGACACCGCGCGGCGGGCACGCATCGATGAAGAATCCCTGGTGAAATCCGTTGTGCTCGAAGATGACCGTGGCTTCGTGTTGGCAGTCCTGCCGGCATCCTGTCGACTCGAACTCGATCGCATTCACAAGAAGCTCGGGCGCAGCTTGCAGCTTTCGAGTGAGCAGGATGTGATTCGACTCTTTCCGGATTGCGCGCTCGGCGCGGTGCCTCCGGTGGGTGCTGCTTTTGGACTCGCAACCGTGGTCGACTCGAGTCTCGAGGATCGTGATGAAGTCTTCTTCGAAGGCGGTGACCATGAGACGCTCGTGCGAATGGAGGGCGGGGAGTTTTTCGGTCTGCTCGCTACGGCGTCGGTCGCAGAGATCGCGGCCGAACGGGCGGGGCTCAAGGCGGCACTCGAATTGCGCGAGCAGCTCGGGCGTTCACTCAGTCGGATTTTCGAGGCGGCCGAGGCGCCCATTCGAAGCGATTCGTCCTGGCGTCAACGCGTTCAGCGTGCGTTGGTGCGACTCGTGCTGGCGGCGGATGCACATATTGGCGAGAGCGAGAGTCCGGGTGGGTTTCTGGTCGAGGTTGAATCGAAGGCCCCGCGTCTCTGGCGTGAGGTCGATCGGATGCGCGTCGAGCACGCCGAGTTGCTCAAGGATTGTTTTCGAATCCTGGAGTACCTGAGGGATGACATCGCGTCGTCGCGCCGGATTCGAAACGAGGTCTTCGCGCTCGTCAAGCGTTTCGAGAGGCATCGGCATCGCGGTGCAGACCTCGTCTACGAAGCGTACGGCGTCGATCTCGGCGGAGGCTGAGTCGGGGGCAGGGGCAGGGGCTGGGGGTGGCCGTTCGTGGAACGCGTGAATGTCGTGATCGCCGGGGGCGGTGTCATCGGTTCGGCGCTGGCCATGTTTCTGGCCAGGCGTGGCGTCTGTGACATCCAGGTCGTCGATCTCGATCTGAGTGGCTTGTACGCCTCATCCGAGCTGAATGCCGGTGGGGCGCGCGCGACTTGGTGGCAGCCCGTGAACATCGAAACCTGCCGCATGACGCTCGACTTCTTCCGTTCACAAAGGGAGCTCTTCGGGTTCCAGGAGGCTGGCTACCTCTGGCTCTACGATGACGCAGATCGATTCGAGAGGGCCCGTTCGAAGCTTCCGCTACAACGCGACGCGGGTCTCGACGTCGAATTGCTCAGCGTCGAAGCGGTGACGGATCGCTATCCACTTCTGGATCGACATCTGGAAGAGTTGGTTGGTGCGACCTGGTCGCCCGGGGACGGACTGATCAATCCCAATGCCGTGCGAAGCTACTATCGACGTGAGGCTGAGGCCCTGGGCGTGCGGTTCTTGAATCGACACTATCTCGACGGCGTCGTGACCGAGCGGGTTCCGGGACTGAGTGGCCTGCGACGCGTGCGCGCCGTCGACATCATCGAGGTCGAAGGCGTCGACGCTCTGGACGAGTCGGGTCGATTGCGGGAGATCTTGACGACCCACCGTGTGCCGGGCGAGCAGCGGGTTCGAGAGACACGTGTCAGTTGTGAGGTCGTCTTGAATTGCCTTGGAGCCTGGTCGCCAATCTTTTCCGCGAAGCTCGGACTTCGCGATGTCACGGAAGCCATCCGGCGACAGATCTGCCTTGTCGACGTGCACGGGAGCGATCTGGCAACGGACGCCGACTCGGCCGAGCTCGGAATGATCGTTGATTCGAGCGATCTCTACTTTCATCCGAGTGGCCGCGGCCCCGAGAGCAGTCAGTTTCTGGCAGGCTATTCGATTCCCGACGAAGCACCCGGTTTCGATTTCGAGTATGACGGCAAGGAGTTTTTCGAAGAGTTCGTCTGGCCACGGCTCGCCCATCGTTCATCGAGTTTCGAGCGTTGTGGCCATCTTCGGGGTTGGGCAGGGCTCTATGCCGTTACCCCCGATTGCAGTGGTGTTGCAGGACCGGTTCCCGGAATCGCCAATCTCTTCGAGGCACATTCCTTCACCGGGCGCGGAGTGATGCAATCCTACGGCGTGGCCTGCGCGCTCAGCGAGCGGATCGTCGAGGGGCGCTATGGCGCGTGCGATCTTTCGTCACTCGGGCGAGAGCGATTTGAATCTCGCGACCGCTGGCTGCCCGAGACGCTTCATATCTAGAGCTTGTTAGTTGGTCGAGTGGCTCGAGCGTTTTCGCGCTAGGGCTCCGTCGGCATCGGGATAGTAGGCGGCCATTCGCCTCCGCCATGTACCTCGAGTGCGGCGCCCGAAATATAGGTCGAATCCTTGGCCGCGAGAAAGAGGCATGCGTGAGCGATCTCGTCGGGGCGCGCGAAGCGTTTGCCGGGAATCTGGTTGGCAATCTTCGCCTTGCTCTCGTCGTCGCCGTAGTGCGCCTCGGTCAGCTCCGTCGCGACCAATCCTGCAACGATGCAGTTGACGCGAATTAGGGGTCCCCATTCGACCGCCAGGGAGCGAGTCGCGTTCATTAGGCCGCTCTTGGCAGCACCATAGGCGACGGAAGTCGGCGTTGGGCGCGTCGAACTCACGCTGACGATATTCACAATGACCCCGCCATCGTCGCTCGCAACTAGATAGGGGTAGACCTGTTGCGAGAGAACCAGGGGGGCATTCAGGTTCAGCTCGAGGATTTTGTTAGTCAACTTTGGCGAGGCTTCTGCAGAGGGTATTGAAGGCGCACCGCCGGCATTGTTGACGAGCACGTCGATCCGTCGGCGCTTCTTTGCGCACCGCTCTAGCCACGCCTCGGTGGCCTCGGGATCGCGTACGTCGACGATCTCGTGTTGGATCGCGATGGCTTCTGGGCTCGGCCCGGCGGCGGAATCAGTGCCGTCGGTCTCGTCGTTCCCGGACGCTTCGTCGATCCCCCTGCGGCTGCAGGTATAGACGTCGGCGCCCGCCTCGGCGAAGGCTTTGCAGATTTCGCGACCGATCCCCCGTGACCCTCCGGTGACGACGACGGTTTGATCGCTGAACGTGAAGCGGGTTTTCGACGAACGCACGGACATTCCCCTGGTGTTGAAGCGGGTAGTAGAAGCGAATACTAAGCTCAGCTTTGAGGCCGATGTTGAACAGTGAAGCCGTTACCAACCCGATGTTGGCACGTCCAGTACCGGCTTACAGCGCACACGGGTGAGGTCGGACGACTCGCGACGCTTTCCTCAAGACCTGTCCAAGCTACGAGGCATTTCGCACTCCGGCAAGGTCGGCGGGGCCGGGCGCTGGGCTGCGACCGGTCGATTCTCGACCACGCCCATTCGCAGCAGCGATGGCCAGCGGGTTTCGTTAGGCAACCTCCAGGACTTCGAAGGTTCGCCGGCCACGCGGTGTTGCGAAGGATGCTTCGTCGCCGACATGAAGCCCGACCAGCGCGCGGCCGAGTGGGGCAGCCGGAGTCAGGGTGCGAATCCGCATTCCCCGAAACATCAATTCGAGCCCGCCGGCAGCAGGAACCAGCCACCAGAGGGTCGAAGTGGGCTCATCTTCAACGCGAGTGGCGATCAAGGCCATGACGGCGACGGGTTCATCGATGACAAAGCGGCGGGCTTCGACCTTCGCCAGTTGGCTCGCCGCCAGCCGCAAGTCCTGGACGCGCGCAGCGAGGCCACGGGCGAGATAGCTCTGCTCCGTGGCCCGGGTGTCTTTGCTGTGCTCGGGTCGGTTCTCCTCATGGGTGGCGGCGTTTTGCGTGTCCTGTTGTCGACGCAGAAGGGTGGTGAGGTTGTCCTCCACTTGTTGGCGGAGGGCGTGAAGCAGGGCGTGTTTTTCTATTTCAGAGAGTGAAATTGACATTCAAGTTCAATAATAGTGGAAAGTGAGAATTATCGGTGGTGAGGATGCATTTTGGATCAAGCATTCTCTGGTCGGGCCAATTAGAAAGTGTACCGACAAGATGATCCGCATCGCACAGCAATCGCGATGCGAGAGGCTAGTCTGCGCCCGCCGATCGACGAGGAGTCGTTTCTGCGTCGCGTCGCTTCTTCCCGTCGGAGTTGGAATGGATTTTGGATTGAGCGAGGAGCAGATGATGCTCCAGGAAACGATTCGCGCTTTCGTTGCGAACGAATGCCCGACGACGCGGCTTCGTGAGCTATTCGATGCTGGAACGGGACATGATCCCGAAATCTGGTCGGCCTTGTCGGAGATGGGGATCGCCGGTCTGGTTGTTGCCGAGGCGTACGGCGGGGCAGGGATGCGTTTGCTCGATCTCGCATTGGTTGCGGAAGTCTTTGGGGAAGCGGCGTTGCCCAGTCCCTTTCTCGGGCATTGGCTCGCGACGATGGCTGTGGGCCTCGCCGCGGACGAGGCGCAACGCGCGCAGATCCTGCCGCCCCTCGCGAGCGGCGAAAAACGGGCGACCGTTGCGTTTCAGGAAGGCGATCAGGGCTGGGCCATCAAAGATTGGACCCTACGCATCGAGGCGGATCGAATCTCGGGCGTCAAGCAGGTGGTCCTGCATGCTGAGGTCGCGGACTATTTCCTGGTCGGGCTCGAAGGGGGCCAGTTGGCCTGGGTCGATGCGCGTGCCGAGGGCATCGAAGTGTCTTCGGTCTCTGGGATCGATCGAACCCGACCCTTTTCGACGGTGACGTTCAACAATGTTGCCGTACAGCGACTGCCCGGCGACGCGAAGGATACCGAGCGCTTGTTGGCGAACGCCTCGGTCTTGCTTGCGGCGGATGCGTTCGGGGCCGCTTCGAAATTGATCGATCTCGATGTGGCCTACGCGGGGTCGCGCGAACAATTTGGTCAACCGATCGGGCAATTCCAGGCGGTGAAACACGCGATCGCGCGACTGGGAACGGAAATCGAACCGACGCGTGCGCTCTGGTGGCATGCGGCGTACGCGCAGGACCACCTTCCGGAGGAAGCGTCCCGCGCGGCCTCCATGACGAAGGCGCATATCACCGATCGCGCCATGGGTGCAGCGCGCGAGTCGGTCGAGTTGCATGGTGGGTATGGCTTTACCTGGGAGTGTGAGGTGCAGATCTGGTTCAAGCGGATCATGTTCGACCGCTCGTTTCTCGGTACGCCCGAAGAGCATCGTGAGCGATGCGCACAACTAGCCGACTGGTAGTCGGGGAGAACGATCGAACGTGGACCTTCAATATGCTCCAGAGCACGAGACGTTTCGCGAATCCGTCCGTGCCTTTCTAGCCGGTTGGCCGCTTCAGGGCGTTGAGGCGCAACTGTCCCTGCCGCAACAGCAAGCACTCTTTCGGAAGCGCGGGATCGATGCGGGATTCGTCTATCGCTCGGTGCCCCGTCGATACGGAGGTTCCGAGCAGCCGAGGGATGCCGTTCGCGACCGGATCATTCGCGAGGAGTTCTATCGTGCCGGTGCGCCGGGAGATCTGACGAGTCAGGGTGCCGGCCTCTTCGTGCCAACGCTGCTCGAATTCGGGTCGGAGGCACAGAAGGAGCGCTACATCGAGAAGGCTCTGACGGATCAAGAAAGTTGGTGCCAGGGCTATAGCGAGCCCGGATCAGGCAGCGATCTCGCGTCCCTCCAATGTCAGGCACGACTCGACGGCGACGAATGGGTGCTCAACGGCCAAAAGATCTGGACCAGTGGCGCGCAGCGCGCACAGATGATGTTTGGTCTCTTTCGGACGGAGCCCGACGCGAAGAAACACGCGGGCATTTCCTACCTCCTCGTGCCGATGGACAGGCCCGGAATCGAGGTCCGTCCGCTGCGAGAGATGAGCGGTGGTTTCGAATTCAACGAGGTCTTTTTTACCGATGTGCGAATTCCCGCCGGCAACATCGTCGGTGAGCGCGGTCAGGGGTGGTCGGTCTCACGGGCGACGTTGGTCCACGAACGAAATTTGATTGGCAATCCCTTCATGATGCGCGAAGCCTTCGACGACCTCGTCGAGCTTGCGCGAACCCGGAAGCGAAATGGGCGACCGGCCATCGAGGATGCCGGCGTCCGCCAGCGATTGGCTGAGATCGAGGGCTATGTCCGGACGAGTGAAACTTCGAACCTGCTTCAGTTCACGGCCGCGAATCGAGGCGAGATGGCGACGGCGATGCGTCCGATGATGATGAACAAGGTCTGTTCGACGGATACGACCCAACGAATCATGAAATGCGCCTACGACTTACTGGGTAGTGAGGGGCTCCTGGCTCCGCATGACGACGAGCTCAATACCTGGGCCCGCACGACGACATCGACCGGTTGGGTACTGCAATATATGTTCTCGATGGGGCCGGCGATCGCGGGCGGTGCGACCAATATCCAGCTCAATATCATTGGCGAACGTGGCTACGGGCTTCCGCGAGATCTGCGCAAGTCCTCCTAGCGAGAGCAGAGTCCCGACCAGCCTACCGAGAGCGGGTGAGCTGCGCCTGTGGGCTTCTTACGCAACGCATTCAAGGATTCAGGCCTGCTCGCCGATTCGGCTCTCATGGAACCGGAAATGAAGACCGCGTTGTGGAAGGCTGGGGCGAAGCTGGGAATCGGCTTGACCGTGATCGCTGCCGTGATCGGCATTCGAATGATTATCGTGAAGCCGGAAGGGGTCCCGGCGGCGATCGAAAAACTCGAAGCACTCGACTCGCAAATTGCAGCGGAAGCTGCTGAAAGCAAGCGAGCGGCCGCGGCATCGGCCGAGCAGGCAGACGATTCTTTCGTGTCTCGCTTGGGTGCCGGGATGCGTGAGCATTTCCCAGACTCAGAAGCCGAGTCCCGAGACGGCCAACGCCTGGTGTCGTGCAAGCTGGCCGGACGGACTCAATTCATGCGCGCAGACAATTGCGCGGCTCGCGGTGGCAAGTCGACTCTTCTTTCAGGCGAACGTTAGGCAAACGACCGCTAGGCGGCTGAGACGAGCGTGTCATCGTCGAGATTGTCGAGATTGTCGAGCGTTGGTTGGTCTTCGCTCGATTTGGCGTTCGAGGCCTCGTGGTCAACCTGGCGCAGGCCGAAGCTGATCACCACGCCGATCGCGGCGACGACTGCGCCGAGGGCGTAGCCATCACGAAACCCCTCTGCGGTCTCCGTGTCCGCGCATAGGGCGGTCAGGATCGAGATGCCTGCGACCGCGCCGATTCCCGAAGTCGTCGACATTGTCGAGACGGCGATGCCATGATCTTCTTCGTCGACGGCTGAAGCCACGATCGTACTCAGGGAAGGCTGGGCGAAGCCCATACCCAGGCCTGCGAAGATCAATCCAGCCAGGATCATCGGCATCGATTCGGCCGACGCGCCCGCCGTGAATGCGGCCATGGCTACAAAGATGAACAGGCTGCCGGTGATGACCATCGCTCGCTCGCCATAGCGCGAACCGAGGTGCCCGCCGATTGGTGAGCTCGCGGAAAACGTGATTGGGCGGGCAACCGTCCACATCGATGTGGCGGCTTGTCCGAAGCCGAATACGCCTAGCATGATCAGAGGGCTGATGATGAATCCGCCCATATACGCGAATTGCAGTGTGAACCCGATCAACAGGGGCAATACGAAATTTCGTCGCGCCATGAACTCCAAGGGAATGAGTGGGTAAGCACTACGTCGTTCGATCCGGACGAAGAACCAGAGCAGCGCTGGAGTCAGTGCGAAGGCGAGTAGCACCCGCGGATCGCTCAATCCCCAGCTCGGCAGGCGATTGATGGCGAAGGTCAAGGCGAAGGCACCGAGCGCGAGTACGAAGGCGCCCTGGATGTCCATGCCCACTTTCTTGCTGCGAGGCGTTTCGGCCAACACGATCAAGGCAATCAAGCAGGCCAGCGCCGACAGGCCGCCTTGGATCAGGAAGATCGGTCGCCAGCCGATCGTTTCGACAAGGACTCCGCCGATCGCGAGTCCGAGGACGGGCCCGCCGGCGAAGACGACGCTCATCCAGCCCATCGCCTTGACACGCTCACGGCCTTCATAGGCACGAAAGAGCATGGCCATCGAGGCGGGCATGGTCGCGGTTCCAGCCAATTGGCCGAGGGTGCGCAAGCCAATCAGACTCGCCGCATTCCAGGCAAAAGCGGTCGCCATGGCCACAACCGTGGCGACGACAAAGCCAAGCAGGTAGACGCGTCGATGTCCGTGGAGATCGCCGAGCTTTCCGAGAATCGGCGCGGAGACAGCTTGCGCCAGCATCGGCGCGGTCAAGACCCACGCGATGGTCGAAACCTGGGTGCCAAGATCCTCGGCAATCGCCTTGAGCGAAACACCCAGGATCGTGATCGTAAAGGTGGTTGCGAAGCCACCGGCAAGGCACGCCCAGAGCAACCACCTGCGATGGTTGGGATGGTCTTGAATGCGTTGGCGAATTCGTTGCAGGGCCGAGGTCTCAGGGGAGGCAGCCAGCTCCGCTGAAGAAGAACGGTCTGAGTCAATCGACATTGGACTTGGGTCACTCGGAAAAGGGGGCGCGACTTGGGCGGCCGGCATCATAGCGTGTCTGGCGTGCTATGCGGCAGAAGATGCCGAGTGGGCCGTTCAAATTGAATGCTCGGATTGCAGTGCGCAAGACCCGCGATTGGCTGGCCCATCGCCAGATCTGGTTCGGCGGGGCCATCGAGCGCCGAGCGTCTTCTCGCGGCTGAAAAGGGCGCACGGCCGGCTGGGAACGACCGGACATTGGATGGCATTGGGTTTGCAATCTTGGCCTGGCAATTAGACCGCAAACCCGGCCGAATCCGGTCGGGGCTTGGAGAGGGATCATGGGACTCAGAGTCAACTCGAATATCGCGTCGATCAATGCACAGCGAAATCTGGTCGGGACAACGGACCGCTTACAGAAATCGCTTCAGCGTCTGTCGTCGGGCCTTCGCATCACACGAGCCGCCGACGACGCGGCGGGGCTCGCCATATCGGAGAGTTTCAGAGCCGAAATTCGCAGCCTTCAGCAGGTACAACGAAACGCGAACGACGGAATTTCGATGTTGCAGATCGCCGAAGGCGCTCTGAACGAGACGAGTACGATCCTGATTCGGATGCGTGAACTGTCGATCCAATCCGCCAACGGCACGTTGGGTCCGGCCGAAAGAGGCACCGTCGACCTCGAGTTCCAAGGTCTTCTTGCCGAGATTGATCGCATCGCAGCCGTCACCGAGTTCAATGGCGCCTTGATTCTACAGTCGGGGGGCGTGACGAGTTTTCAGATCGGTACCAACAATACCGTGAACGATCGTTTCTCGGTTTCGAGTGTCAATGCGGGAGCCGGCGCGATCGGACTTTCTGGGGTGACGGTGGCCAACCTGTCGGGAGCGCGGTCGTCGCTGGTCTTGCTCGATAGTGCGATTTCGCAGATTGCTTCTTTGCGAGCTTCATTTGGTACTGCACAGAATCGCCTGGAGTCGGCCATCCGGTCAATTGCCGTGGCGGTGGAGAACACGGCGGCCGCAGAATCGCGGATTCGCGACGTTGATTTCGCCAGTGAAACCGCAGAGCTCACTCGCAACCAGGTGCTGCAACAGGCGGGGATCTCGGTCCTTGCGCAGGCGAACGTCTCGACACAATCGGCCCTGGCGCTCCTCCAGTAGCCGGCAAGAGCCCGGAGCAGCCCCAAGGCCCATCGCGGCGAGTCGGGGCGCAGAGAGGACGATCTCCAAGCTGAGGGCGCACGGCTGTGGTGCTCCCCGCGCGCGTGCAACGCAGTGGCAGCAGGTGCCCCCAAGGTCGGAATCCGAGGGGAATTTGACCTATTCGCGTTGCCCCGTGCCACGTCTTCGTCGAGGAGGACACTTACCTCTATGACACGGGGGGACCCTGTCAATCTCTGGGAATCGGGAAGCGGCCTTGCGCTCAATCTTTGAGCGAAAGGACTAGGAGTAGACCGCTGTGTCCCGTACGACTGCTGTGACGGCGTCCGAGGTTTCGGACGTTCATGCTGAAATTCGAATTGAGTTAGACCTCGCAGGAAAGCCTGTGAGGCAAGAGCGCTTGAAAGAGCGCCCAGGTGAGGACTTCGTCAGCGAAGCGAGTCCTCCGGAAGCCGCCGTTCGCCCTGGCGCAGACGCGGCCGAGGCGGCAGGTGTGGCAGGTGTGGCAGAGGCACAGTCCAATGCGAAGCAGGCACGATCGGTGAGCTCGGAGCGCGATCTTCGAGCGTCGGCGGCCGAACTGAATGTGATGAGCGATGAAGAATTGCTTGCCGGAATTCGGGCCGAGAGCGAAATGCATTTTGCCGAGCTCTATAACCGCTACTTCCAGCGAATCTATAGTTTCGTTTATTCGCGGATGCGAAATCACGCCGAAACCGAAGAGGTCGTTCAAGAGACGTTCTTGGCGGTCTTCCGGTCCTTTGATCGCTATCGCGGACAGTCGTCCCTGCTTTCCTGGATCTACGGCATCGCGAAGAATACGGCGAATAGCAGTATCCGGCGTGCTCGGAGCCTGAATGAGCGTATCGACCTAGCGGACGACGAGGATCTCATGCCACGGCCTTCGCTCGCGATTGGTACGCCCGCCGAGCAGCTCGACCTGCATCGCTTTCGCGACCAACTGACACAACGCCTAGCGAGCCTTGCGGATTGGCAAACTGAGATCTTCGAGATGCGCCACTTCGAGAACCTTTCGATCCCAGAAATCTCGAGACGAACGACCCGATCGAGCGATGCGGTCCGGTCGAGCCTGTATCGGGTCAAGCGCCTCTTTTTCGAAGCTGCGGAAGCCTCCCAGGCGAGCGGCTTCATGATCGGGGACCAACCATGAAGCGGTCGAGTCACGAAGTGGCCGGCGGTCCAAGATATCGAGACGTGCGCCCCGCGGTGGCGGGCCGCCGGGTGCCCTCTGTGCCAGTCGACGTTTTCTCGACTGCTTCCCACGTACCTGGCCCGATGGCGATCGCTGTTGAAGAGGCGGAGCTGCTGGCGGATTTTGCGGATTTCATGAGCGGGGAGGAGGAGATCGAATCATCGTTCTTGCCGACCCCTGACCCGAGCTTCAGGGATCGACTCCGTCGCAGGCTCTGGCGCGGCTTCGTGATTTCCTACGCGCGCAACGGCGGTGACTCGACGCATTGACCGGGGAGCGAGGCGTCGCCGGATCCGCGTGCGGAACGGTTGCCTGCTCACCCCGTGGGGGTGGGCTGGCCACGAGGAGAACTCCGAACGGCCACGGTGGCCTATCTGAGGCGTGGTTGGGGTCTAGTTGAGGTCTAGTTGAGGCGCTGCCGAAGCATCTTCGAGCTAGCCGAGCGTGATGAACCACCATGGCCGCATGGGCTGCGCGGGTTCTGACACGAGTGACGATCCTGCGAGATTGGGGCAAGATGGAGGTCTGCTTGAATTCAATCAAATGGGGGCCCGCCGATGCCGACTCTGCCGGAAGTGATGGATGATTTGAACGACGACGAAGCCTACTTCGACGACGGCCCCACGCGTCGGCGGACCTTCGATACCAAGCTCCTGCAGGAGCCGTTGACGCTCTTGCCGAGTCGTCCGCCGCTAGCCCTGGCCGGCTCCGCCACGGTCAAGGACGCCATGCAGGCGATGAAGCGGCGACACCGTGGATGCGTCCTGATCACGGAGGACGGCACAATCCGATCCCCTTTGACCGGCATCTTTACCGAGCGCGATGTGCTGCTCAAGATCATCGACAGCGGCCGCAATCCAGCCACGGTTCCGCTGGCTGACGTGATGACGCAGGAACCCGAGTCTTTGCCCATTGACGCCAAATTGGCCTGGGCCTTGAATATGATGTCCGTCGGCGGTTTTCGACATCTTCCCGTGACCGACCATCGCCATTGGCCCGCCTTCATTCTTTCGGTTCGCGACATCGTCGAGTTCCTCGTGGAGTCTTTTCCAGCAGAGATTCTCAACCTTCCGCCAGACTTCGGTCGGGCGCATGGCCGATCGCGCGACGGGGCATAACACGGATTCGGCCCGGCCATTCGCCCCATTTTTCCTGAATCAGCAGTTTTGCCAGTTGTCTTGACGCAACTATGTTTGAGTCAAGCTGCACGGTGGTCGATATTCCTCACAGGGTGGATGACCTGAGCGTCTACCTGTCTGCGCAAAACGTCGCGAGGAAATATGTCGAAATTGGACGGGTTCTATCTGAGCCGTCAACCAATCGTTGCGAGCGAACGGCGTCTGATCGGCTGGGAACTATTGTTCGGGACGCCTGAGGGAGATCATCTGACGCCGACCGAGGGCCAGAGTGAAGCCTATCTGGCGGCTGTCCTCGATCTCGCAGGCCGCGCCAATTGGGACTCGCTCCTTTGTGGTGGTCGTGCGTTGCTGCCCGTGGATCGCAAGTTGATCTTCAGTGATGCAATCGAGCAAATGCCACGCAACGTCATGCTGCTCGGCCTTTCGGCCAAAGAAACCATCGACGCCAGTCTTTCGAATCGACTCTATGACCTGCATAGTCGTCGCGGATCGCGATTGCTCTTCCTAGATTATTGTCGCCGGGATCCTCGAGAGCAGTTGCTCGAGTTGGCGGACGCGGTTCAGATCGATGCGTTCAATCTCGACGAGGAAACTCGCGCCCTTCTGGTTAGACGGGCGCAGCGTCGAAAATTGCAGATCCTCGCGAATTCAGTCGAGCACGATGCGGACTTCATTCGGATCCGTGACGCAGGCTTCGATCTGCTCCAGGGGCAGAGCTATTCGGAGGGCTCCGACAACGAGGAAACGCAAGCGAGTCCGGACGGCAAGCTATTGCTACAGCTTTTGGTCGATGCCCGAGGTGAGTTCGAGATCGATACGGTCGCTCGGCATGTAGAAGGAAACGAGGTTCTGGCAGAGGGTTTGCTTCGGCTGGTCAACAGTCTCGAACTAGCACGTGCGCAGAAGATCGAGAGTGTTGGGCAGGCGTTGATCATGATCGGAGCGAAAGGGCTCAGCCGTTGGCTCAATCTCCTACTCTTTCAACTCGGTAGCAAGAGCGGGAATCGAGGCCCACTCTTTCGTGTCGCGGCAAGCCGCGCGCGCCTGATGGAGCTCATCGCGCTTTCCGGAGGGAGCGATCAGCCCGAGGTCAAGGATCGAGGCGAGGCAGCGTTCCTCGTCGGCATTCTGTCGCTCGTACATGTTCTGCTTGGTGTTGACCAGGAAACTGCGATTGCAGGCCTGACCTTGCCACAGGATATGGCCAATGCGCTTTCGAAATGGGAGGGCGAGTTGGGCCGGATGCTGCGTCTCGCAGTGTGTCTGGATCGGGGCGAATTCGCGGAAGTGTCAGAGATCGCCGCGGAGCTATCGGTCGACGCTCGCACGCTCTGGACCTACCAGCAAGAATCCTACGACTGGGTTCTGCAGATGGGCTGACCGGACACCCCCGAGTGACGCTTCACGTGACCTCGAGGGCCCGAGCCATGACGATCTTCCCGGAACGAACGAGTTCAACGACCCGGTCTTCGGCAAGCAGGGCGATCATTGCGTCCAGCTTGTCGCTCCCCCCATACACGCGAAGGATGACGCTCTCCGCCGCATAGTCGACGACTCTGGCATTGAAGTGTTCCGCGATCTCGAGCACGTCGCGTCGCGATTCGCCCTCGCAGCGAATCTTGATCAGGGCGATCTCCGTCTCAAACCGATCCGACAACGTATGATCGAGCGCGTGCACGACATCGACGAGCTTCGTGAGTTGTTTGATCATCTGTTCCAGGATGGAGGGGTCGCCGGAGCAGGTCACGGTCATTCGCGAGAAGCCGCTGCGTGCGCCGGGGCTCACGACCAGACTTTCGATGTTGTACCCACGCCGCGAAAAAACCATCGCCACGCGAACCAGGACACCCGGCGCGTTGCGAACGAGTAGCGCGATCGTGTGCAGGGTCTTCGAAGTATCGAGGGTGTCGACGCTTCCGGTTCGGCTGGTCGTTGATGCCTGATTGGCGGCTGCAGGCGTCTGCTTGATCGGCGTTGCACTGGTCATGGTTGATGCTTCCTCTGCTTGAATCAGGTACTGCCCGTCGGCTTGGCGAGCGGGCCTTTCGGCTTCTCGATGATCATTCCGCTGAGTGGTGCACCGGACGGAACCATCGGGAAGACATTGTCTTCTTTCACGACTTCGGCGACGACGACGCAGGGTCCCTCGTCGTAGGCATGGGCCTCCGCCAGGATCCGGTCGACATCGGCTGGGCGTCGAATACGCAATGCCTTGACGCCATAGGCCTGTGCCAGTTTCACGAAATCCGGATTGCCGACGAGATCGACGCCCGAAAGCCGGTTGTCAAAGAAGAGTTCCTGCCACTGGCGAACCATGCCGAGGAAGTTGTTGTTGATGATCAAGCATTTCGTCGGCTGCTTGTGGATCTGGGCGGTTGCGAGTTCCGCCTGTGTCATCTGGAATCCGCCGTCCCCGACCACGGCCCAGACCTTCTTGTCGGGGCAGCCAAATTGGGCGCCGATCGAAGCCGGGAAACCAAAGCCCATGGTTCCCGCGCCGCCTGAAGAAATCCAATGTCGATTCGTCGTCGAAAGACAGAACTGGGCCGCCCACATCTGATGTTGACCGACGTCCGTCGTGATGATCGCATCGCCCTTGGTCAGAGCATTGAGGCGATCCAGGACGTGTTGGGTTCTCAGGCCGCCCTGTTTGGCGTATTTCAACGGGTAGCGCTGACGCCAGGTCTTACACTGACTGAGCCATTGTTCCGTATCAGCGGGCCGGATCTGCGGAATCAGTTCGTCGAGCACGAGCCGCGCGTCGCCGGCAATCGCCACGTCGGGCTCGACCATCTTGCCGAATTCCGAGGGGTCGATATCGATATGGATCTTGGCTGCGCCGACACAGAACTCGTCGAGCTTGGACGTGATCCGATCGTCCCATCGGGCGCCGATCGCCATGATGCAATCGCAGGCATCGACCGCCTTGTTGGCATAGGCGGTTCCATGCATACCGAGCATGCCGAGATGAAGCGGATGCGTCTCGTCCGCGGCGCCTTTGCCCAGGAGCGTATTGACGATCGGGGCACGGAGTTTTTCCGCCAGCCTAATGACGGCCTTTCCGGCGTTCGAGATCACCGCACCATGACCGACGTATAGAATGGGTCGTCGAGAAGAATTCAGGATCTCCGCTGCCTGCCGAATCGCATCGGGATCGCCATTGGTCGGTACGGTATATCCGGGCAGGTCGATTTCATCGACGAAGGGCGCGTCGCAGGGACCCTGCGTGACATCCTTCGGCAGATCGAGCAGAACCGGGCCGGGGCGACCGGTTGTCGCGATGTGAAATGCTTCGCGCGTGGCCCGCGGAATGTCGCGGGCGTCCTTCAGCAGATAGCTGTGCTTTACGACGCCATAGGTGATTCCCGTGACGTCGGCTTCCTGGAATCCGTCTTTGCCGAGCATGGAGCTGATCGTCTGGCCGGTCAGGACGATGACGGGAATGGAGTCCATATGAGAGGTCAGCAGCCCGGTGACGATGTTGGTCGCGCCAGGGCCCGAAGTGACCAGGACGACGCCGGGTTTGCCCGAAGCGCGCGCATAGCCGTCGGCCATGTGTGCGGCCCCCTGCTCGTGTCGGACCAGGATCAGCTTGATGTCCGAGTCCACCAAGGCATCGAAAATCGGCATCGCGGCACCGCCGGAATAGCCAAAGATGTACTCGACGCCTTCGCGCTCGAGGCATTGGATCAGCTTTTGGGCGCCCGTAGGCAATTCGATTTCCATGGGGTCTCGCTTCGTGTCTTTTCAGCGTCGGGATTCTGGTTGCCACAAATGGATTGGGCCCGCGGCAGTTCCGTTTCCGACGTCTCTATTTTGTTCAAATATGACACATACGGATCCGATGTCTACGAAACTGAGGAATTTTTCGGCTGAAGATCTAAAATTGTGGAACAAAGTTAGAGCCATGATCGAGATCGGTACGAACTTTCTCCCGAAATTCGTATCTAAATTATCTTCCTCGAAGCACGAAAAACAGGATAGAGATTTCAGGGACTCGATCCGGTGGATCTGTCGTCGAGCCGATGAATGGTCGGGCAGGGTTCCCGAATCCGGCGGGAAGCGGTGTGAGTCGGTAAGCTGGGTTCGTGGGGCAGGTCCAATGCGGTCCGGTGAGGGTTTTGTCGCTCGGGCTGGCACACGCTGCGAGCTGAGACCTTGCTCGAAGATGATTGAAAAAGATGAATTGAATCGGGGGAGAGGCTAGATGGACAGACTGAATGAGAATGCAGTGGGGCCTCGCCAAGGTCGCGTGAAACGTGGCTGGCTCGCCGCCTTGTCGATGGCGCTGGTCGTGGTGCTCGCGAGCCCGGTTGCCGCGGATGAATACAGTTCCAGGAATGCGGGTCATCCATTGCGGTTGGTCGCCTATATCCTGCACCCGGTCGGTGTCTTGATCGAATACGCGCTGATTCGTCCCGGCCATTGGTTCGTGAGCACCGAGCCGATGAAGACCATTTTCGGCCACAAAGATTGAACTAGATGAGGAGGACTTTCATCCTCCTGGTCGTGCTCTCCCTCACAATGGGCGTTTCCCGGTCTACACGGGCCGACGCCCCGGACCTCGGTTGGTTCGACGGAGAGCTCGGTCAGATTCTCAACGTTCGTGGCATGACCTTCGTGGCGAGCGAAGCGTCATCGAACGAGATCGTCTTGCGTGCCGAGGTCGCACAGTTCTACCCCGATCGTCAGGTCGCGAAGCTCGAAGAAGTCGAAGTCGAGGTGGCCTCGGATGCCGATCGAGTCGGTTTCGAGATGCGCTGCGACGAAGGGCAACTGAATCTTTCGACGCGAGACTTCATCGCCGAGGGCAACGTCGTTGGAACGATCGAAGGCGAGCGCCAATTCGAGGCGCTCTGGGTGGCCTATGATGAAGACGAAGGGGTTCTTTACACCGATGAACCGGTGTTGATCGTCGATCAGGACGGACGCTACCGGGGTGGCGGCTTCCGCTATTTCGTGAAGGAACAGCGCTTCCGTCTACAGGGCGGAGCGCGCGTCATACAGGAACCATGATTCGAATCTGCAGTGCCGAGCATCGGTCCGACCCTGGGCGCAACGCGCGCGGGCTGCCGCACGCCGCGAGTTTGATTGCGCTGGGTTTGGCTTTGATCATTGCCGGGCAGAGCCATGCGGCCGCGGTGTCGCGCATTGCCGTGGCACCCTTTGCCGGGGAAGTCGATGCGTTGGCGATCGCCAAGCTTCTGGCCGGGGAGTTGGCGGAGCGGGAGCTCGAACGGTTGATCGCGCCGGGTGATTTTGTCGCGGAGAATTCCTTTGAGCCGCGCGCGGCCGACATTCGCCGCTGGGCCTATAACTCGGCGGTCGATGTAATCGTTGTGGGTCGAGTCTACTCGGTCGGGAAGGACGGTAGGCAAACCCGTGTGATTGAAACAATCATTCGCTCCGGTCATTCGGGTGCGGAGCTCTCTCGCCACGAGGTTGCGCTGCCGGAGGGGGCCGAGTTAGGCCCGTCGTTGGAAACCCTGGCGACTTCGATCCTCGTCGGGCTGGGATTTCAAGATCGGCCGCGCGACATCATCGCTCCCGGTGCGCCTGGCGATGGCCATGTCGGGCAAGGTGATCAAGCCCCGGGGGCCGGGCAGGCCGGGTTGCAAGCGCCGGCGGCCGAGGGATCCGGTCAGGGTCTCGAGCTGAACCTGTCCCAATCGGGCTTCCGGAGCGACGCGCCGATCGAAATCGAGGCGGAAGAGGCTGAAATCATCACCCGCGACACCGGGCGCCGTTTGATCTTCCAACGAAACGTGCGGGTGCGACAAGCCAACGTGTCTTTGCGCAGCGATCGACTGGAAGCCCTCTACCGAAAAGGCGAGTCGGAGCCCCGCGAACTCCGCGCCGAGGGACGCGTCTCGATCGATCAAGGAGATCGCCGTGCAAAATGTGATCGGGCGATCTATCAACGTGAGACACAGATTCTGATCTGTCGGGGTCACGCGGAGCTCGTTCAGGGCTGTGACATCGTGCGAGGCGAGTCGATCGAATTCGATCTGGCTGGCGATCAAGCGCGAGTCGAAGGGGCCGCTTCGATCGTGATTCAGCCGGAGAGCGATGTGCCAATCGATTGCCGCCCGGCTCGAGGGTCATTTTGAGCGACGAAATTCTCACCGCCTCGGGTCTCACGAAACGCTATGGCGAGAAGGTGGCCGTCAATGGAATCGATCTCGAGGTGCGCGGTGCCGAGGTCGTCGGATTGCTAGGGCCAAACGGTGCCGGCAAGACGACGACATTCAACATGATTGCCGGCAGTGTGCGTCCGACGGATGGCCAGGTATTTCTCGGTGACGAAGACATCACTGAGTTGCCGATGTACCGGCGCGCGCGAATGGGCATTACCTATTTGCCACAAGAAGCGTCGATTTTTCGCAAGCTGACCGTGGCGGACAACGTCGGCGCGATTCTCGAAACCGTCGAGAGCAATCGGGCGCGCCGCAAGGAACGACTTGGGGAGCTGTTGGCGGAACTCGGCTTGACTGCCAAAGCCAATCGCAAGGGGGCGGACCTCTCGGGCGGGGAGCGGCGGCGAGTCGAGATTACGAGAGCGCTGGTTCTCAATCCGAAATTCATGCTCCTCGATGAGCCCTTCGCCGGTGTCGACCCGATCGCCGTGATCGACATCCAGAAGATCATCGAGCAGCTTCGTAGTCGCGGAATCGGTGTCATCATCACGGATCACAATGTTCGTGAGACCTTGTCGATCTGCGATCGGGCCTACATCATCAAGGACGGAGCGATCTTGCGACATGGGACGCCCGCAGAAATCATCGAAGATCCTGAGGTCCGCGAGGTCTATCTCGGAAAGAATTTCAGCCTGAACTGAAGGCATGGTCGGGATGGTTTGGCCCCGGGGGCCAGATTGATCGCACCGACGTTCGTCGTGACGGAGCCGGGTATTCCTGGCGTGTAGATGAGGCATTGTACCTCTCAAGAGATCGCGTCGAGAGGACGCGAAGTAGTACCAGCGCACTCGAATTGGGCGGATCCGCCCAGGAACTGGACACGTAGGATCTCATGGCTCTCGAGCTGAAACAGCAACTCCGACTTTCGCAACAGCTGGTGATGACGCCTCAGCTTCAGCAGGCGATCAAGTTGCTGCAGTTGAATCGGCTCGAGCTCGTCAACCTCGTGCAGCAGGAGCTGCAGGAGAATCCGGTTCTCGAAGAGTCGGACATCGAGGAAGAGACCCAATCCGAACGCGAAGACGCGTCACCCGAGGAATACGAGAGCGCAGAGGATGCAGCCGCCTCCGCCGCCGCCGCGACCGCCGATGAGATTTCGCGGGATGCGCAGGGCGAAGGCGAGCTGGTCGAGGGATTGACCGCGCCCGATGAGTTCCCGGCACAGAATGAGGCGGGCACAGCGTCCGAAGACGCCGCTCCGACCGACGCGGAAAAGATCGCGGATGTGGAGTGGGAGTCGTATCTCGAGAGCAACCCGATGACCGGCCTCGAGTCTCGTGGCCTCTCGGACGACGACCGGCCTTCCCTCGAAGCCACCTATGCGCGACGCCCGAGCCTGGGGGAACATCTCGAATGGCAGCTTCAAGTCACCGATCTTTCCGAGCGCGGGATGGAGATCGCAAGCTGGATCATCGGCAACATCGATGATCGCGGCTTCTTGCGCTCCTCGGTCGAGGACCTGGCCAGGCAAGCCAATGCCGAAGAGGCCGAAGTCGAAGTCGTCCTCGAAGCGATCCAGACCCTCGATCCAATCGGCGTCGGCGCACGGGATCTTCGCGAGTGCCTGCTGCTGCAAATTAAGTCGAAGCGGATTCGCGATCCGTTGGTCTTCGTCATCGTCGATGAGCATCTCGACCTGCTGCAGAAGCGTGATTTTAGAGCGCTGACTCGTTTGACCGGCGCGACGCTACGCGAGGTAGCTGACGCCGCAGAGATCGTCGGCGGGTTGGAGCCGCGACCCGGACGCGGCTTTGGCGGCGAGGATCCGGTCTACATCACGCCGGATATCTATGTCTACAAAGTCGGCGACGACTTTCATGTCCTGTTGAATGAAGACGGGCTCCCCAAACTCAAGATCAACGCGATGTACCGCGACGTCCTTTCAGGCGAGGGCGCGAAGACGATCGAGAAAGAAACCAAGAATTACGTTCATGAAAAGGTTCGATCGGCCATGTGGCTGATCAAATCGATCCATCAACGTCAACGGACGATCTACAAGGTGATGCAAAGCATCATCCGCTTTCAATTGGAGTTCTTCGAGCAGGGCGTCTCGCAGTTGAAGCCGCTTAACCTCCGGGATGTCGCGGACGACATCGAAATGCACGAATCCACCGTGAGCCGTGTGACGACCAATAAATATGTTCACACGCCCCAAGGCATCTTCGAGCTGAAGTACTTCTTCAACTCGAGCATCGGGCGCTTCGACGGCGGAGAAGCCCTGGCGAGCGAGAGCGTGAAAGAGAAGATTCGCAAGATCATCTCGAGCGAGGATCCCATGCGCCCGATGTCGGATCAGCGAATCGCCGAGATGCTCAAAGCGGCCAACATCGATATTGCCCGGCGGACGGTGACCAAGTACAGAGAGGCGATGAATATCCTGTCGTCGACGAAGCGACGTCAGATCATCTGACACTATGGCCGATAGCGGCCGACGGCGGATTCAGGGCTTCCCACCGGGCCCGGGGTTTCTTTCAATCCCACGACTCTTTTCGAGCCTGGGTGCTTGGGGATAGCGCGAAGCAGGGGTACTGAGATAGAGTGCGCGCGCACTGCGGAGCCCTCATGAAGATCACCGACATTCTCGTGCGCGAGGCCTCGATCCTCGATCTGAAATCAACGGCCAAGGACGATTTGTTGGCCGAAATGGCTGACGCGCTGGCCGCTGCTGAACCGGCGCTCGAGGCCGGCGACCTGCTCGGCGTGTTGCGTGAGCGCGAGTCGCTGCAGAGCACGGGAATCGGCGAGGGTGTGGCGATTCCCCATGGGAAGGTAGAAGGCCTGGACCGGCTCGTTGCTTCGTTTGCCCGCAGCACGGGCGGCGTCGATTTCGATTCGATCGATGGTCAGCCGACCCAGCTTCTTTTTCTGCTCGTTGTTCCAGAACAATCGGGCGGCCAACATTTGAAGGCCTTGGCCCGGATTTCGCGTTTTTTCCGCGATGCGAGCTTCCGCGAAAAACTTCTCGCCGCCGACGATCTGGAACAGATCTTTCGTGCGATTGAAGAGGAAGACGCGAAGTTCTGACGCGGTGCTCTGAGAAAGGGCCTTGGGGACTTCGTTGAATTCGACAATTTCAGAATCACACAGTCAATGGGAACCGCCCGCCGATCAGCAGATCCATGGATCGCTGGTCGAAGTGATGGGTGTCGGTGTGCTGATTCTGGGACCGAGTGGTGTTGGTAAGAGCGAGTGCGTCATCGAGCTCGTTCGTCGCGGCCAGAGGATGGTCGCCGACGATGTCGTGCGGCTTCGGGCGGTGCCCGGCGGTTCTGAGTCGCCGGGCGAAGCCGCAGGTGGGAGGCGACTGCTCGGTTGGTCCCCGGAACATATTCGCCACTACATCGAGGTCCGCGGGCTCGGGCTGATGAGCGTTTCCGACCTCTTCGGACCGGAGGCGACACTCGACGAATGTCTGGTCGGTTTCGTCGTTCGCTTGGAGGAATGGGACAGGGGGCGGGATTTTGATCGCATCGGTCTGGACCGGCTTCGAGAGACATTCGTGGGGATCGAAATCCCTGCTGTGGTGCTTCCCGTGCACGCCGCCAGCAACCTGGCCACGCTGGTCGAATTGGCGGTTCGCGATTGGCGTCTCCGCGAACGGGGTGTCAACGCCGCGCGTCGTCTCGACGAGCGGTTGAGATCGCGAGGTGGCATCCTGGGAAGCAGGGACTTGAGCGACGGGGAGGGCATTTGACGGAAATCGACACACAGCGAATCGTATTCGTCAGCGGCTTGTCGGGTTCGGGCAAAACGACCGCAATGGCCGCTCTGGAAGACCTGTCATTCTATTGCGTGGACAATCTGCCCGTGCAATTGGTCCCGCAATTCCTGGGACTCTGCACGAAGGCGTCCACGCCGATCAACAATATTGCTCTGGCCCTGGATGCGCGCGAGAAGAACTTTTTGGAGAGCTTTCCGGAGGTCGTCGCCGACCTTCGTAGTCAGGGTACCAGGGTCGATGTGGTCTTCCTGGACTGCGGGGATGACGTTCTGGAGCGCCGCTACCGCGAGACGCGTCGCGTTCATCCGCTGTCGCCTGAGGGCTCGGTGCGCGATGGAATCGACCGGGAGCGTACGCTGCTCGACAAGGTCGTTAGCCTGGCCGATATCCAGATCGATACGACCTTGCTCAACGTCCACCAGCTGAAGGAGACGATGGTCCGACAGGTGTCGGGGGCGAGTCGCAAGACGGTGATCAATCTGGTCTCCTTCGGGTTCAGACATGGCACGCCGGGCGCGCTTGAGCTGCTCTTCGATGTTCGCTTCCTGCCGAACCCTTATTTCGAAGAGACGTTGCGGTCGGGAAGTGGCTGTGATCGAGAAGTTGCGGACTACGTCCTCGAAAGTGAACGGGGTATGGCCTTTTTCGAGCGCCTGGATCAGTTCGTCGAATACCTGCTTCCTTTCTATGATGAAGAGGGGAAGGCCTACGTGACGATCGGCATCGGTTGTACGGGTGGTCGTCATCGATCGGTGGCCATCGCGGAGGCGATGGGCGTGCAATTAAAGAAGAGGGAGCGTGAAGTGAGCGTGACGCACCGCGATATGGAGAAGTCACTTTGAAGGTCGGCGTACTGATTGTCACCCACTACCGGTTAGGGGAAGAATTTCTTCAGGCGCTTCGCCTGATTCTTCCCGAGGCGCCCAGCTTCGAAGCAGTATCCGTCGAGCCGACGATGGCGGTCGAGGATATGCGCGGGAAAATTGCGGCCGGGCTGAAATCCGCCGACGCCGGGGACGGCGTCTTGAT
>CAZMFM010000009.1:0-48710 GCA_964565565.1 uncultured Spirochaetaceae bacterium
GCCTGCGGTCCTCGGCAGACGATTTCAACCCCGATCAGATGCAGCGAGAATACTGCACTGTCTCGAGATTCCGACAGATCAGCCCCGCTATGAGAGCGCCGGGCTTTCCCCGAGGGCCCAGCGCGAGTTTCGCTGCGGCACCGCCCAGACCGAGAACCCACGGCTATGCTCGCGGCCCACTCAAACGAGGAGCGCAGCTTGGTCACCATCGGCATGAACTATTTCGTCATTCCCGGCAAGGAACAGATCTTCGAGGATGCCTGCGCGAAGGTCATCGAAACCATGGGCGGAATCGACGGACATGAGACGTCGTCCCTCTATCGCCAGGTCAGCGACGACGAGCCCATCTACCTGATCGTTTCCCAATGGCTGGATGAAGCTGCGTTCAAAGGCTTCATCGCTTCGGATGCCTTCAAGAAGGTGACGAATTGGGGTGCCCTGAATATCTTGAGTGGCCGACCGACCCACACGACCTACCAACACGACTAGCCCGGCGCAGTGCCTAACATCAAGGGGCGGCCGCTCCATACCCGATCGCTCACGGTGATCGTCTCGCGCGAATCCGATTCGTGCTGGCATGCACGCGGCGATGTCATCGACCTTCGAAAGCACAGCTTCGTGCCGCTCGTCGACGACATCCAACCTGCGGGCGTGATCCACATGATGAGCATCGATTTCGACTTCGATCCCGATTCGCTCCGCATCGACGGCATCCAGATCGAACAACCCTTCGTGGCCATCGAAAGTTCGGAAGCCACCGGGGGAGATTGCTGCCGAGACCCTGCCCCGCGTCTGCTCGAATTGAACGGCGAAACCCTCGGCCCTGCTTTCATTAAACGATTGAGCGGACAATTCGGCGGGCCGCTCGGATGCTCGCATCTGCTCACCCTGTTCCAGCTCATGAGTTCGACGATTCCACGCGCCGTTGGCCTCGAACAGAGCCGCACCCGTCGCGAAGGTCGAAAGCAACCCGATGGGACACGGTTCTTCAGGCGCAGTCTCTTTGTGGACGGTCACGAGGGAGACGGTCGGACGATCGAAGTGGCGCTTCAACTAACAGACACCCATACGCGCCCGATCGATCCCCGGGAACGCTCGATCACGCGCCTCGAGATCTCCCATGAGGTCAAGGCAGCAGTCGGCATCGATCGAAAGCGTTTCAAGATCCAAAGTATCAATGTGCGCGAACGAAAGCGCAGTTTCGAAACGTTGAGCGCCGCTCGCTGGGAGTCACTCGACGAAGATGTCGAGAACCTGAACGGCAAGCCGCTCATCCCGGGCATGGCACACCGCGTCTTCGAGCTGCTCAGCGATGATCCCTCGCAACAACCCGTGCGGGACACCTTGCTTCAACTCGCACCAGGCTTCATTCAAATCGCGGCGGCGTTGATGGACGAGCATTTCGAGCGTCAGGGAGCGGCAACGCCTTCAGAACGCCCTGCGGAAGGAACTAGCGATGCGTCCACTCGGCGCGGCGACGAACCTGCGAACAAACCGGCCGTCGCCGCGATCGGCGGCAATCTCAACAGTTGTTATATGTGGCGCGAAGACGGATACGTCGCCAAGACCTGGGGTGCTGTGCGCTCCGATTCAAACCCGACCTGAAGCCAAGCCCCGTCGAACCGAAAACGAAGCGCACCTGCATCCGCATGGTGTCATCCGTTCAGGTCCGGCCCCCAATAACCGTCGCCTTCAATAAATTCGCTTCGACGGGGAATCTGTCGGGTGTTTTCCCAGTCTGGATCGTCAGCAGGCGACGCAACTTCGCTCTCGCCACAAGCGAGGAACGGATATTTGATCTGGAAGAGCCTAGGACAGGCCTCGTCTTCGACGGGCTCTCCGGGATGACTGAGATCGAAATCATCCAGCGCGAAAGCCGCGCCTCCGAAGCAAAGAAGAACAAACGAGAGAACAATCGTGAGAACAAACACAGCGGCAGCATTGAGCTTCATGGAAAGCTCCTTCAACATCAGCGTCCAGCCATCCCACCCCGACTCGATTCTCGCACAGTCCGCGCGATTTCGTGCACCGAGGTGGCGAAATCGCTTCCAAAAGCCCCTGGCGGACTCCATCCGTCTGAACTTGCACATTCAGACCGACTAGCGCGCGGAATAGGCCTCTTCGGCTGCGCGAAGAATCTGCTCGGCGCGATCGACATCGCCCCAACCCCGGGCCTCCATCTTCCCAGGTCCCTTGTAGTTGCTGAACCAGGTTTCCACGATCAGCCGCACACCGACGAATCGTGCATCGAGCTCCGGTAGATTGCGCACGTCGCGGAACGGACCATCGAGTGAAACGGCGAGCAGTTTGTCGTCCTGCTCCCCGCCATCGAGGAGTTCGAGCACGCCGATGATTCGCACGGAGATCACGGCGCCTCGCGTCTGCGCCGGACCGAGCACGATGATGTCGAGCGGGTCGCCATCGCCGCCGAGCTCTTTAGGAAGGATCGTCCGGGGAATCATCCCATAGTTGCCGGGGTAGGGCAGGTATTGGACGACCCGCGGCTTTCCATTCCTGACTTCCCAGCGAAGCTGACCCTCGGACTTTTCGACCTCCCATTTGGCGTTGGTTCCGGCCGGGATTTCGATGACCGCGTGAACCAGTCCGCGCTCATTCCGAGACGGGATGTCGCTGGCGAGATTCCGGGGACCGCTCGAAGCACAGGACAGGAACGCTGCGGCGATCAGTGGGAAGACGACGCGAAACTGAATCGAGAGGGTCGAAGGGGTCGAAGGGGTCGAAGCCATGCCGCAGCATACACAGACAAGGAGTCAGCGGGTGTGAAAACTTCGTGACGTTCGCGAGCTCACGGCTCGATCAGCCGGCGTTTTCCTCGGCCATCACGAGCGGCTCGAAACGTCCTTTGTCCGCTGCCTTCATATAGGCATCCTTGGCGGCAATCTTGCCGTCTTTGACGAATCCGAAGAGGGCGTCATCCATCGATTGCATGCCCTGACTCTTTCCGGCCTGGATGACCGCAGACAACATCGGCGTATTGCCGTCGCGGATGATGTTCGGAAGACCCGCGGTGCGCAGGAGAATTTCGTTGACCGCGATACGACCGCCATTATCCGATCGTTTCAGGAGCAGCTGCGAGACGATGCCCGCGAGAGACTCGGCGAGCGATAGACGAACCATGTTCTGCTCTTCGGCGGGAAATGCATCAATGATCCGATCGATGGTTTTCGCAGCGTTATTCGTATGCAACGTGCCGAAGACCAGCATGCCCATTTCGGCCGCCGTAATCGCGAGACTGATCGTCTCTTGCTCACGCATTTCGCCCACTAGAATGACGTCCGCATCCTGCCGGATCGCTGATTTCAATGCGGGACCGAAGCCCTTCGAATGAAGACCGACTTCCCGGTGAGAGAAGAGGGAGTTCTGGTTCTGATGAATGAACTCGACCGGGTCTTCGATCGTCACGATATGACGCGAGTAGGTCTTGTTGACCTTGTCGATGATCGCAGCGAGGGTCGTCGACTTACCGGAGCCAGTGGGCCCGGTCACGAGTACGAGTCCTTCCTTCAGGTCTGCGAGGTCACAAACCGGCTTCGGAAGGTTCAAGTCCTCGAGTGAAATGATCTCTTCGGGAATGATTCGAAAGACGCAGGCGGCTCCCGACGCCTGGACGAAGAAGTTGGCGCGAAAACGCGCGACGCCTGCGAGGCTGAAGGCGAAATCCAGATCACCGGTCGATTCATATTCGTCCCAGGCCCGCTTCGGAGCAACTTCTTGCATCATCGAACGAAGCGTCTCGTTAGAGAGCACGTCCTCGCCCTCGACGATTTGAATCGAACCCTTCGCACGAAAGCGCGGGGGTTGTCCGGCGACCAGATGGAGGTCGGAACCATCGTTTTCTTTGACGTGTATGAGTAACGGGTCGATCTGGGCCACGGCTGAATTCCTCTATTAGGCGCCCGCTGTAATGAGCTTTTTCTCTTCTGCGAGTTCGAGCGCGACTTCGCGCGTGATCGTCCCCGAAGCGACGAGATCGTTCAGCGATTGCTCCAGCAGGTACATGCCATGAGATCGCCCCGTCTGCATCGACGACCGGATCTGGACGGTCTTCTCGTCACGGATCAGGTTGCCGATCGCCCGATTGATCACGAGCAACTCGAGCGCGGGAACGCGACTCTTGCCATCGGCGGTCGGAACCAGACGCTGCGACAGGACGGCGCGCAAGGACTCGGAGAGCATGGCTCGGACCTGATCCTGCTCATTCGATGGAAAGGCACCGATCATGCGGTTGACGGTTCTTACCGCATTCGCAGTATGCAAGGTCGCCAGTACAAAATGGCCGGTCTCAGCCGCGGTCATCGCCAGACTGATCGTCTCGAGATCGCGCAACTCACCGATCACGATGATGTCCGGATCCTCACGCAGGGCGCCTCTCAAGGCGCGCGCAAAGCTCGACGTGTGATGGCCGGCGTGTCGTTGGTTGACCAGGCAGTTCTTTGAAGGATGCAGGATCTCGATCGGATCCTCGACGGTCAGGATGTGCTCGTCACGTTGTTCATTGATGTAGTTCACCAGTGCCGCGAGGGTCGCGGACTTCCCACAGCCGGCTGGGCCCGTGATCAACACCATGCCCTGGTGATAGTCAGTGTATTTCTTGAGCTCATCGGGAAGTCCGAGTTCTTCCAGGGTTGGCGGCTTGTCCGGAATGACGCGAAAGACGGCATCCAGACCACGTTGCTGGCGATAGGCATTCGCACGAAAACGACCAACACCCGGCACTTCGAGACAGAAGTCGAGTTCGCCGTCACGGCCGAGGATCATTCGTTGCTCGGCCGTGAGGGCCGCGGCAACCATACGCTCGATCGCTGCGGAATCGACCGTGTCCTCGGTCACGACGAATTCCCCGTTGATTCGTTGTTTCAAAGCGCCGCCCGCATGGAGATGGACATCGGAGGCATGATTGGAGACGCCATTACCTAGAATTTCTTCGAGCTTTGCGCGATCCGCGGATTCTGGATCGGGCACGGGAAGCTCGAGCGAATGTGCATCGCCGTCGTCCGAGACTCCGGTCGCAGGCTGCGGCGGGGCCGACTCCTGCGCGGGAGCCGCTGGCGATTCGTTAGGCAAAGTCGGCGCGGCGGGCGCCGGCGAGGCGGGTGGTGGCTGCGCAGGCGATTGGGACTCGGCGATTCTTGGCGGGGCGACCTTGGGCGGAGCGGGCTCGGCGATCGGTGCCTCAGCAAGCGCGTCGACGTCGCTACTCTTCATCGGTGCAGAAGTGGTCGCCGCATGCTCCGCTGCCGCGTGGACCTCTGCATCACGTGTGGCGGGGGAAGCGGGTTGCCGCGTTCCCGATGCCGGGCCAGGCGTAGGCGGCTTCTTCGCAGGCGTGGCACCGGCGGCGGCTTCCTTTTTGGCGCGATGCTTCTCGACGAGATCCTTCTGGACCTGCTGTAGCTTCGCGATCTGCTCGCGATCGAGTAGCCCCATTTGCAGGAAGACCTGCGCGAGCCTCGGGTTGCCAGAAGAGACGCTCTCGGCCATCCCGCGCTCGACCTCGGTCGAGGTCAACATCTTGAGCTGGATCGCCAGGCGCCCCACCAACGGTATCGACTTTGTCTGCCCCATTGAGGGCGCTATCGGCATCCCAAGGCGGTGCCCTGAGGCCTCTGGGCGGAGAATGGCGCTGCCGAGAGGGGCCGGGGGCGGCCCGGACGGATGGGGCCGCCGATTCGTACCACGCACACGCCCGTGCGGCTCTGGGCAGACGCGTGGGCTACGGTCGCGGACCCAGAAGCCCCCAACGGAGAAATGCGTGTCCAGTGACCCTGCCGAGACTGCCCCCAAGCCTGTGGCCGCCAAACAGCCCTCGTCGACTGCGGCACCCGATCTAGACAGCGCGCAGCGCCGCCATTTGCGCAGTCTTGCACATTCGTTGAAACCGATCGTTTTCGTCGGAGAGGCCGGGATCAGCCCAGCGGTCGCGAAAGCCCTCGATGAGGCGCTCGGAGCACACGAGTTGGTGAAGGTCCGATTGCGGTCGCCCGGAGACAAGAAAGCGGCGGCCCGCGAGCTCGCCGAGGTCAGCGCGTCGGCGCTATGCGGAGTCGTGGGCCACACCGTCGTGCTCTATCGAAGGGATCCGCTGGAGCCGAAGATCGAATTGCCGTAGCGCCGCGAAAGCATTCTTCTCCTGGTCGCGGATTCTGCTAGCCGTGAATGCGCTTTTCGCGCCCCGCCCATTCTTTTTCGCGCAATTTGAATTTCTGGATCTTGCCGGTTGCCGTCTTCGGTAGCTCGCCGAACTCGACGTGCTTTGGACATTTGAAATGGGCAAGCCGGTCCCGGGCGAAATCGATCACGCGCTTTTCTGTTAGTTCTCGGCCCGGAACCACGACGACGAACGCCTTCGGAACCTCACCCCACTTTTCGTTCGGGACGCCGACTACCGCCACTTCATGTATGTCCGGATGCCCGTAAAGCGTGTTTTCGACTTCGATCGTCGAGATATTCTCGCCGCCGGAGATGATGATGTCTTTGCTTCGATCTCGAAGTTCAATGTAGCCGTCGGGATGCACGACACCGACGTCGCCGCTGTGAAACCAGCCACCGCGAAACGCCTCGGTCGTCGCATCCACGTCTTCGAAATAGCCGCGCATCACGTTATTCCCGCGCATCACGACCTCACCCATCGCCTCGGCATTCGGCTCGACATCGTTCATCTCGTCATCAACGACCCGAAGATGCAAGGCGTGCAGGAAGGGCACGCCCTGTCGCGCCATCTTCGCGGCACGCTCGCCAGGGGGAAGGTCTCGCCACTCATCCTGGGTCTCACAAAAGACATGGGGCCCGTAGGTCTCGGTCAGCCCGTAGAGATGCGTGATGTCGAAACCCAATTTCTCCATCTGCTCGAGCAGATTCGGCGAAGGCGGCGCGCCCCCGGTGCAGACCTTGATCGGCGGATCAAAACGCCGACCAGCGGCCGCGGGATCCGAAGCAAGCATGAGGAGAACGGTCGGCGCACCGTTGAAATGCGTGACCTTTTCTTCGTCGATCAAGCGGAAGATCTCCGGTGGATCGATTCCGCGAAGGCAGATGTGTCGCGCCGCCGCACCGGTCAAGGCCCAGGGCATGCACCAACCATTGCAGTGAAACATCGGAAGCGTCCAAAGAAAGGTCGATTCCCGGGTCAACGAATGCGTCGCGATCTGACCCAGCGCATTCATCATGGCGCCGCGATGGGTGTACATGACGCCCTTCGGACGCCCGGTCGTGCCGGAGGTGTAGTTGATCGAAAGGAGTTGATCTTCATCTTCGACACGCGGATCGAGATCTCGTACCGGGGCATCGAGCACAAAGGATGCATAGCCGGTGTAGCCGGCATTGTTCGTGTTGTTGGTGTTGTTGGTGTTGTTGGCGCGCCCGGGCCGCGCCGCGACCTCGCCATCCGCCACCTCGACCACCTGCTCGAGGTCCGGACAATTTCCCAGCATCCCGTCCAGGGGTACGGCCAGCTCCGGATCGACGAGCAGGACCTTCGAACGGCTATGGCGCAGGATGTATTCGATCTCCGCAGGCGCCAGCCGCGTGTTGATCGAAACCAGGGGCGCCAACAACAAGGGCGCCGCAAAGTGGCTGACCAGATGAATCGGCGTATTCGGCAACAGCACGGCGACCGCGTCCCCGGCGCCGACACCGGCTCGTTCCAGCGCTCCGGCCAGGCGTCCGACTTCTTCGCCGAATCGACTCCAGGTCCATCGCTCCGAGCCGTTGGCATGAACATGAACGACGGCTTCCCGATTCGGAAAGACGCGTAGGGTTCGCTCCAGGAGCGCAGTGGGCGTCAACGGGTCGCGCCAGACTGGCTGCTCCGCGTCAGGCCGTGCTTGATTCATGCCTGTCTCCGAACGCAAAGAACGCGCTCAAATCGAAAACCCAGCCTATCGCAGAGCCATCGCCCCGGCTTCCCGCGGTGCCAGTCTTGACGCTGATTCAATCGTCGTGCTACTCCGCTAGCCATGCTTCGTCGCTCATCCCGACCATTCCGGTTGATTGCCGGAGGCTGCCTACTCGCCCTCTTCTGCACGCTTTGGGCATCGGCTTCCCATGTCCACGCGGATGGGCATCGGACGGGAGTTGAATCGAACTCGGGCGAAAACGCGCTCGAAGAGTCAACCGGCGCAGCGGACTATTCAGTTTCCTCTGATGATGCCCACGAGGAACATTCGGCTCTCGTCGAGAATGCGGAATCCAGTTGCGCCTTCTGCCGATCGAATGATCGGAAACAAGACGCTCCGCTCTCGAGAGCGTGCGCAGGACTCGATCATGCGGCATCTGCCCCGGCCTATACAGACCCGGCGGAAGAACACGCCAGCGCGTTGTTCGCACGGCTCCGCCCCGCCCGCGCACCACCCATTCGACAATTCGCCTGAATTCCGAATATTGGTAGATCGCTCCACGTGATCGAAGCGAGTCGCTAGCGCGGCCCTCGCCTGCCAATCCGACAAGACTTGGTCTTTACAGACCATCCGCTGCTCCAGTTCAGATTGGAGTCAGCGCGAGGCAATTCCGAATGCTGCGAGCCCGATCGCTACACGCGAGTTCCATTTCTCTTTTCTGCCTAATGCTTCTTTCAACGCAAGCATTCGCCGACCCGGACAACAATTCTCATGCGCACGAGCACGATGAACATGACGAAGTCGAGACAATCGTCGTAACGGCTTCCCCGCTCGAGCACGATCGAGACGAACTCGCCATCCCCGTCGACCGGATCGACCGGGACGAGCTGATCGCGAACCTGGGAACGACGATCGGCGAATCGATCAACCAGATTCCGGGCATCTCCTCGACCGGATTCACGGCCGGTGCCAGTCGTCCCGTGATCCGCGGACAGGATGCCTATCGAACAGAGGTTCTCGAGGATGGCTTGCGAACCCAGGACGTATCGCGTGAGAGCCCCGACCACGGCATCCCGATCAATCCGCTCTCCGCAGAGCGGATTGAGATCGTGCGTGGGCCCGCGACCCTTCGCTATGGCGGAGGCGCCTCGGCGGGCGTCGTCAATGTCATCACGAATCGAATTCCCGACCGCATGCCAGACGAGTCATTGCAGGGAGAAGTTTTTGGTGGCGTTGGACTGCTCGCAAACGAGCGGGATCTCTCCGTTTCTTTGGACGGCGGGTACGGGAGTCTGGCCTGGCATCTCGATGGCCTCTTGCGCCGGTCCAACGACTACGCGATCCCGAGCGACGATCCTCCGCATGTCCAGAGCGGGACATCGACCGATGCCTTCACAGGATCGTTAGGCGGGGCCTACTTTATTGGTGCCGGTCGCGTTGGGTTCTCCTACACGCGGGCCGAAAACGAGTACGGACTTCCCGCCCGGAATGAGCAGATTGAAATCGACATGCAGACCGACCGCTACCGGGTTGAGGCCGATTTAACCAAACCCCTTTCAGGCATTCGCGAAATACGGCTGCGCGGCGTCTACTCAGACTACGAACATGACGAGTCCACAGATGGCGTGGTCGGGCAGACCTATCGAAACGAAGAGTTCGAGGGGCGAATCGAGATTGTTCACGAAGCGATGTTGGGATTCAACGGCGCCCTAGGGATCCACGGTCGCTTCCGTGATTTTCGCGCCCAGGGCGCGGCCGCGGAATTCCTGGGACCGACCGAGACCTACTCGGTGGCCGTCTATCTCTACGAGGAATTCGATTTCGACAATGGCCTGGTCCTGGAGATGGGCACTCGCATCGAACACGCGAATGTCGATGGCCGCGACGTATCCTCGGATCGCCGAAGCCGCGACTTCATTCCCCTGAGCGGTGCCCTTTCCGTGGTCGCCACCCCGAATGATTGGCTCACGATCGGAGCCCGAGCCGCCGTCAGCCAGCGCGCACCGAGTCAGGTAGAGCTCTTCGCGCGGGGCACACACGAGGCCACAGGCACCTTCGAACTCGGTGACCCCGACCTCGACGAGGAGACCTCGTTTACCGGCGATGTTCGGATCAAACTCGAGGGCGAACGCGTTCGCCTCGAGTGGTCGGGCTTCGTCACACGCTATGCGGACTTCATCTTTGCAGAGCGAACCGGGAATCATGTGGACGCCGACGGCGTGCCAGTACCGGAATTTGATCCCGCGGCGCTCGAGGAGGTTTTCTATCGTAGTCGCGATGCCCTGTTCTACGGAGCCGAAGTATCCGCCAAAGCGGATGTTCTGGTTTTCGAATGGGGGACGATCGGAACGGACGCACGCTTCGACTTCGTACGTGCGCGGTTCATGCAAGGGGCCGATCGCAACCTGCCGCGCATCGTTCCGATTCGCTGGGGCGGAGGCGTATTCTTCGCGAACGAGTCCCTCGACGTCCGCCTGGGCTTGCTGCGAACCGAAGCGCAACAGAAGACCGGCGCCTTCGAACGACCGACGAAGAGTTTCACGACCCTGAACGCCTCGCTGGCGTTTCGAATGGATCTCGTCGAGGCTTTTCCGCTGACCTGGACGATCACGGGCCACAACTTGGCGGACGTTCGCGGACGCAACCACATCGCCTTCAACAAAGACGACGTCCTGCTCCCGGGTCGAAACATCCGTTTCGGAGTACGCGCTGAGTTCTAACCGGGAGCAAGGGCGAAAATCGAGCGGCGCAGCCCAGGAAACGCGTGATACCGTTCCCGAATGGAATGGACATCCCACCGTATTCAGGGCGCGCACGGACTCGAGTTGAATCTGCTGGAGTGGAGTACCGAGGGCGTCCCCCTCGTCCTGCTTCATGGCCTCGGCAACGAAGCCCATCTCTGGGACGACTTCATTCCGAGCGTGTCGCCCCATTACCGTGTTCTGGCCCTGGACCAACGCGGTCATGGGGACTCCGATTGGGATCCCGAAGCGCGCTACGACGCCGAGTCGATGACTGACGATCTCGAGGCGGCGCTCGACGCGGTGGGCATCGATCGCTTCGTGCTCGTCGGATTCTCGATGGGTGGGCGGGTCGCGATGACCTTCGCCGGACGACATCCGGAAAGGCTCGCAGGTCTGGTGATCGTCGATATCGGGCCTGAAGTGGACGCGCGAGGCATTTTGCGAATCTCAGGGGAGATGAGTGAACATCGCGCGCCGGTCTTTTCGAGCGTTCAGGAATACGTCGCGATGCTCTCTCTGAACTACCCGGCGGGACAACCTGAAGCGCTGAAACGCATGGCGGAGTTCGGGTTGCGGCGACGCGACGACGACCTGCTCGAATTGAAGATGGATCCGAAACTGCGCGGTGAACGTCCGAGCGACGAAGCGGCACGCGCAAAGGAAGACCAATTCATCCAACAACAATGGGATGCGCTGGCCAAGGTTCCCTGTGCGACGCTGGTCGTGCGAGGGGCGGCGTCGGACATCCTCTCACCGGATACCGCGGACAAGATGGTCGACGATGTGCTGCGCAACGGCCGGCTCGCGATCGTTCCGCAGGCGGCTCACTCGGTCATGACCGACAATCCAAAGGGCTTTGAAGAGGCGGTCTGCGAGTTCGTCCTGGGTTAGCGCCAGTCATTTCGAAGCGGCCCCTTTGCGCCCAGCGTCAGCGACTTCCCGCACAGCGCCCACAGAGCGCCGTCGTCGTCAGCCCCTGCTCGCCAATGCCCAGGAATGCGCTCTCACCCGCCACAAGATCTCGCTCGCAGCGGCCGCAGGCAAAGTCGCGATTGAGCACCAGCGGCTGCCACCCGAGAATCTCCGGAAAGAGCTCGGCGGCGCGAGGCCGGGGCGCGGCGGGGGGCGGCGCGGGCGAATCGCCGGAGGGCGGGGAGCCCTCTGCCTTCTGCTCCTCGTGGGCTTCGTCGCGCTGAAATTCAGCTTCGACTTCAGACTCGGTTTCGTCGGTGCTGTAGCGGCGTCGCGATCGCCGGCGAGGCCGGCTCTCGGATCGGCTTTCCCCGCGACTGCGGGAACGCCGCCGGTGGGCCGATTCGCTTTGATTGCGTACGCGTTCGCGTACTCCTTCCGCCTCCTCGAGAAGATCGTCGAGGAGGTTGCCGACATCGTCTGAAACGCTGTCGACCACGGTAAAAACCTCCTCCAGGACGTTCCGAACCAGGTTCGAGGCCGGGACCCGAAGATCCTCGGCGAATTTTCGGATGTCGTCGGAGAGCTGTTCAGAGACCCGGGTATGGAGCACTCGCTCTTTTCGAGCTCGATGTCCCTGACGCTGAGAACGGCGCCGATGGCAATGCGGTGAGTCGGATTCGTTATCCTTCATGAGTCACATTGTGATACATCGTAATACAATGTCAACACGCGACCCACGATTGGCGACGTAGGGCCGCCCGGACGAGGGCGGACGAACCGTCGCACAACGGCTGGGCAGGCGAAGCCGACCGGCCATGGCCTGGGTCGAGAACCGAGCATTGAACGTCTAAAAGGAGGAGTTGGGCAGGGCCTGCCCGTGGGTGCGCCTAGAGGAAGGTTCGCCAATGGTTGTAGTCGGGGTTGGCCCCGGTGACGATGTCGAAGAAGGCCGTTTGCAGCTTCTCCGTGATTGGCCCGCGTTTTCCGTCGCCGATCTGCCGGTGGTCGATTTCACGAATCGGAGTGACTTCCGCCGCCGTTCCGGTCAGGAAGACCTCGTCCGCCAGGTAGAGATCATCCCGGGTCAGTTGCGCTTCCTCAACCTCGAAACCGAGATCACGCGCCACCTCGATCATCGAAGCGCGTGTGATGCCATCCAGCACGCTGTAGGTCGCGGGCGTCCGGATCTTTCCATCACGCACGACGAAGATGTTCTCCCCCGTACATTCCGAAACGAGCCCCATTGTGTCGAGCATGATCGCTTCGTCATATCCGTCAAGCAGCGCCTCGCGCTTGGCGAGGATCGAATTCACATAGTCGCCGCAGGTCTTGCCATTGGTCATCTTGGCATTCACGTGATGCCGCGCGAAAGTCGAAACCTTGGCACGAATCCCCTTCACTACGCCCTCGTCGCCCAGATATTTTCCCCACTCCCAGGCGATCACCGAAACCCGAATTGGGTTGTCGCCGGGATGGAGCCCCATTGCGCCATCGCCGATGAAGACGATTGGTCGGATATAGCCTTCCGCGAGATGATTCCTTCGCAAAGATTCGAGAACGGCCGCATCGATCTCTTCCGGTGTAAAGGGGATCTCCATCAGGTTGATCTTCGCTGAATCGAAGAGCCGTCGCGTGTGCTCGGGCAGCCGGAAGATCGCGGAACGCCCATCCGCCCCCGCATAACAACGGATGCCTTCGAACACACCCAGCCCGTAGTGCAGGGTATGCGTCAGGATGTGGATATTCGCTTCCGACCACTTGACGAATTTGCCGTCGAGCCAGATCTCCTCGCCGCTGACACCGTGCGCTGCGTTCTGTCCCATCGTAATCTTCCTGTATGGCCTGTTTTGGGGCCGATCTGAGCCCTTCATGTGCCCGACGCGTAGCCTGGGCCGATCTGCGGCGTGCCTGCGGCGCCCCCGTCATCGCCAGGCCGTTCGCGCGCGTCAGCGCCGAAAGATCCGCTTGAGAACGCCTTTGTCTTTTTCGCGACGCATGCTCATGATCCGCAGCTCTCGCATCGCCTCGACACACTGCGGCCGGATTTCGACGGCGCGCGTGAACATCTTCGTCGCCGCCCCGACTCGACCCATCGCCTTGTAGAGCCGTCCCAGCAAGAGGTAGGGCTTCTCTCGATCCTTCGCCAGCTTGACACCTCGGCGACAATGTTCGAGGGCTTCGCCGAGCATGACCTCATTTTCAGGGTGGCAAAGATAGAGACACCAACCGTAGTTCGAATGGTATTCGCCCTCGCTCGGGAAATTTTCCATCGCCCGACCGAAGCAAAGTAGAGCGCCCTCATAGTCGCGGGCGGCGACCAGCTTCTCGCCACGCTGATATTCGGTCTCGGCGTCGAGGGCTCGACGTCCTTCCGCTTCCGCCGCTTTGGCACGCCGGCCGTGGGCCAATTGCTCAGCGTAGGATTTTCGATCCGCGGCCGTAGCGATGGCGGCATGCGCTTGCGCCACCCGCTTGAAGACTTGCGACGCCAGTTGCCGGACCGAGCTGCTCGCGCCATGAAATCGATCGGGGTGGCTCGTCTTTGCGAGTGAAGCATAACTGGTGCGAATCTCGTCGTCGGTGGACATCGAGGACACACCGAGGGTCTCGTAGTGGTCCTTGTTTCGAATCCGATTCGCGAATTCGGCGAGGTCGGCGCGAAGCGCCTCGTCTGCCTTCGCTTCATCCCCGGTCCGCACAGCTGAACCCGACTCGCCTTCGACCGTCCTATGAACCAGGGACTGATCGCCCGGGCATGGGGCGACGCCAAGCACTTCGACCGAAACCAGACCGAATGCGACACGACGGATCGCATCTGGAAATTGCAGGTAGGACCCGACGGTGTCGGAGCCATCGAGGGAACACAGCCAATGCGCCTCTTCCTCGAGCAGGCCAAGCTCTGCGAGCTGGTCGCTCTCATAGGGAAGGGGTACGAGATACTCACTCTGGTGGAAATCCAGGTACCGATCGATGCGCCGTAGCGAGTAGTGCCTGCGAACCCCTTCGACGATCAACTTCGAAGGATGCCCATCGATCCCGATGCTGGCACCGCGTTGCACATGCACGCCCGGTCGAATCTCGAATCGGCCGTCGCCCCATGAGAAGATCTCGAAAAATTTTTCGAGCGCGTGCTCGCGCAATTCCGCGACCACGTGCTCCTCGTCGAGGACGTCCATCGCAACGAGAATTTCGCCCTGGAGCCCGCCACCCGCCTTCATCCGTTGGATCGATTCTTCGAGCTCGCGCTTCGTACAGCGACCTTGCTCGGCTAGGTAGTTCCCAAAACACTCGGAGATCAGATTCGACTTGACGGAGACCGGCCATCCGCCACGCAACTCGATAGCCTTCTTCTTCTTCCCATGATCGAGCAGCAGGACACCGTCGAGTTGCTCTACGTGAATGCCCCGCAGCAACTCGGGGATCGGCACGTCCCGAATACTCCCTTTGCGGATCAGGCCCGCCGCTTCATCGTCTTTCCGCAACAATCGACCAATCAGGTCGTCGACCCGCGCCACGAGACCGTCTACCGCGAGGGGTGATGATTCGACACCAAGGGCGCCGAGCTTCTCGGCCCGCCGTCGGACATCCTCAGTGATATCGCCCTCGCAGAGGAGCAGAACTGGGAGCTGTTTCGCCTCCGCGGTCGATCGAATTTCTGCCAATATTTCGAAGCCGTCCTGGCGCGAGAGATAGACGTCGAGAAGAACAAGGCTAGGCGTTTGGCGGCGAAGAATTTCGAGCGCACCTCGGCCATCGTGTGCGCTGAGTACTTCGTAACCTTCCGCGAGGAGCGCCTCTGTATAAAGGCTTCCGACCTCACGATCTTCTTGAACACAAAGGAGCATGGCGGACATTCAGGGTTCTCCCAGAGTCCACGTATCGGCCTCCAACGAAATAGGATGAGGACCTACCGCCGACTTCCGAACCGAATCCTTGCTTCATCGTTTTGCCCAGATCGGCTCGCGTGATGCGCCACACAGAGTCGCTGCGATCGGCATTCGCGTACCGCCGTCATGCCGAAGAGTTGCCTACTCTTTGCCACCACGAAGCGAGCGACCGATCGATCGGCCCACGCCGAGGGTCAGCGTTTCGAGACCCGACGCCTTGAAGATCAACTGGGGAACGGCCACCAGCGTCTTCGCCGTCATCTCGACCTTCGGCTCCGAGAGCGTATTCGTCACATGCGCCAAGGGAATCTGGACGGGCTTTTGGTCTCCGATCGTCGCGCCGACAAGACCGCCTAACGCGGAAAGCAGATCCGCTTTGAGGAAAATCTCGCCCGTCATATCGATTTCGAGACTCGGCAGTAGAACCGGGCCAGTCAGATGCGCCTCATACCCTTCGTATACGAGACGAAGCGTTCGAGCGTTGACCGCCCCCCCCCCGATCTCGAAGTCGCCGTCGATCACCTCGAAATCTTCAGTGAAATAGTCATCGATCGACTTCCCCCGTCGAAAGGGCTGGGTAAGAAGCGCGGCGCCACCCAGGATCGGAAACTGATCCAATACCGCCTGCAGAATGGATACTCCCCGCAAACGGCCACCCCCGTTCTTTCCCACGGATATCCGAAGTCCTCCGTTCAGGGAGGTGTAGACATCACCTTCGCCGCCGAGGGTGCCACTGAGTTCTCCCGCGATCTGAAGGTCGCCATGGATCGCATTTTCGGCCGCGGGAAAACCACCGAAAAAGTCGTTGGCTTCAGACTGACCCAACGATCGAAAGGCGAGATCGAAGCGTCTCGATCGCAATGGATTCTCCAAGTCGCCCTGAATTTCGAGGGTCGTCCCGCCAACGGTCAGCTGGAATTCCTCCAACTGAAATTTCGCTCCCGCACCGAGCATCGATCCGCGAAGCTGCCCTCGCCCAAGGCTCGGAAACGTGAGATCGAGTTCCTCCAGATTGATGCGTCCACTAAATCGATTTGGCGAACCCTCGATCGATTCGACCCCGACCTCCTCGAACGAGACGAATCCAACGGGCGCATAGGCTTCGAGCGCGGGGACCACCTCGGACCAACCGTCGAGATCGAAGCGAGGCGCGGTCACAGCAAGCGATGTTGTCTCACCCAACACGCCGCGAAAGAGAATCTCATCGATATTTCGGAATTTGATTCGACTCTGAAATTCCGTCTGCCCGTCTTTGTTAGTCGAAAATTTCGTCTTCAACTCGGCAGGCATGCCCGCGCGCTTCGTGAACAGATCCTGGTACTCGAGCGTCGCCGCCGTCAAATCTGCATCGATTCGGCCACGTGGACTTCCCGATCGTGGCGCGTCGATTCGGAGGGAAACATCAAAGGGGCCTGCGACTCGGTAGTCGGGGACGCGCAAGAGCCCGCCTTCGACGTGAACGTCGAGCTCGAGAAATTCCAGGGCTTGCACAGGGCCGACGATTCGCGCTTTCCCACTCGCCTTTCCACCGAGTTCCATGCCGGAATCGGGTAAAAGGGGCCCGAGAAGGGCGAGATCGAGAGAACTGATCTTCGCTCGGAAATCGAGTCGTCCCGCGAGCGTGGACGTCCCGTCGAGATCGATCTCCCCGCCCTGGCCGAGGTCCAGAGTGGCCTTGCAGACAATCGGCTGGTCATCCGATCGGCTCGCCTTCAGGCGAAGACGACCACCCCATTTCGCTCCAGATTCCCGAATCACCGCATTTTCCAGGCGCAGCTCCAGACCGATTTTCTGAACCTCCGATACTGTGCCACCGATCGAAACCCGGCCAGAAAGCACGCCCGATGTCGCGGCTTCCCCCAGATAAGGAGCAAGCGATTCGACTAACAAACCTTTGGACTCAATCGCGATATCGCCAAAACCGCCTAGATCGACATCTCCCGTGACATCGACTCGGCCGATCTCCTTTCCTCCTGCCTGGATCTTCGCGCCCATCTCGATCTCGAGGGAAGCCGTCGCGATGCGCGCACCGACCTTCAACTCGAAGCCCTCGATTCGCCACTCGACCGGAGGGGAAACCGTTTGATCGTGGACGATGATGAGACTATTTGAGACGGCAATTCGGTCGATCGCTAAACTGAAGGCACCCACCTCCAACCCGCCGCCCTCTCCAATTCGATCAGGGCGATCGGCATTCGCGGTCTCGTCGGCTTCTCCGGCCACGGTTTTTGATACCGTCGGATGCTTGGACACCGCCAACAGCGGCGGGAGCAAGAACCCCTCCGTCGTTCGTGTCACGACAATCTCAGCCCCCTGTACCACAAGCGAGGCAATCTCGATGCGGGACAGAAAGATCGGAAAAATCGCTAGACGCAGGTCGAGAGACTTCGCAGCAAGCCGGGAATCCTTCGGCATTCCAGGCCCAGCGGACAGCGCCGGATTTTGAATCATCAGGCGCGGGGGCAGGATCCCAACATCCAGGTCCTGCCATTCGATCGGTGCACCGAGCGCCTTTGTCGCCGCCTCACGGAGCGTCGTCTGAAAATCTTCGCGGGCGACCAATCGCGGAAGGACAACGGCAACGATCGCCAGGATGACTAGAAAAGCGGCGATCAGCCCGACCACGACCTTCATCAGAATCTTAGACATGCGCCCCTCAGCCGCGAATCCTCTCGGCAAGCGTTCGCCGCACCTGACCCGGATCTGCCTTCCCCTGGCTCGACTTCATGACCTGCCCCATCAGGAAATTGAGCGGCTTGTCGTCCCCATCGCGAAACTGGGCCACGACATCCGGATGAGCTGCGATGACTTCATCCACGAAACCATCGATCGCGCCAGAGTCGGAAACCGCCTCGAGCCCGCGTTCGACGATCAGCTGTTCTGGATCTCCGCCGTGGCTAACCAGGTCCGGAAAGACCTGTGCCGCATTCCGCGCAGTCAATCTTCCTTCCTCTATTAGTCCGATCATCGAAGCCAAAATCCCAGGTGTGATGGCCACCTCGGAAAGCTCCACATCCCGTTCCTTCAACTCGCGAAGCAGATCACGGGTCAGCCAATTCGCTGCAGCCTTGGGTACACCACACGCCTTCGCGGTCTCTTCAAAGAAGTCCGCCAACCGGCGACTGGCCGTCAACACACCTGCGTCATAGGCAGAAAGTCCGAACTCCGACTCAAAGCGCGCACGTTTGTCCCCCGGCAACTCGGGCAACTCGGCGCGCACGGCCGTGATCCGCGCCGGATCGATGCGCAGGGGAATCAGGTCCGGATCCGGGAAATAGCGATAGTCGTCGGAATTTTCCTTCAATCGCTGGACGTAGGTCCGTCGCTTGACGGTGTCGAAGCCCATGGTGGCTTGAACGACTTCGCCACCGTCGGCAAGCAATTCAGCCTGGCGGAGCGCCTCCGCCTCGATCGCGTCCTCCACGTTGGTGAAGGAGTTCAGATTCTTGACCTCGGTCCGCGTCCCAAGCGCTTCGCTGCCACGCAAGCGAATGGAAACATTGGCGTCGCACCGGAACTGACCCTTCTCCATATCCGCATCGGAAACGCCGATATAGCGGAGAATCGAACGCAGCTCGCGAAGGTAGGCCGTCGCTTCCTGGGCAGACCGCAGGTCGGGTTCAGAAACGATTTCGAGCAACGGCACGCCGGCTCGATTGAGATCGATACAAGAATCGTCTCGGCCAGCGATCGCAACATCATGAATCGACTTACCAGCATCTTCTTCGAGATGTGCTCTCGTAATACCGATGCGACGCGGCGCGGACGGACTCTTGTCCTTGCCCTTGCCCTTGCCCTTTCCCTTTCCCTTTCCCTCGGTCGAGATCTCCAGCCAACCCCCCGAAACGACGGGATCCTCGAATTGTGAAATCTGATAGCCCTTCGGCAGATCGGGATAGAAATAGTTCTTGCGCGCGAAGACCGAATTCGGATTCACCGTGCCATGGATCGCCAGGCCAAGCCGAATCGCCAATTCTACGACACGCTCATTCAACACGGGCAACACGCCCGGCAAGGCGAGATCGATCACATGCACCGAATGATTCGGCGCCTCGCCGTAACGAACGGGCGCCGGGCTGAATAGCTTCGTCTCGGTCTTGAGATGTGTATGCACCTCGAGGCCGATGACGATCTCGTAACGATCCAGTTCGCTCGTCACGCTCGCCATCAGGACGGCTCCGGCGGTGTTGCGTGAGACAGCTGGGAGCGACGCTGATAGGCGTCGCCGACACGAAGAATCGCTGCCTCGCCCAATGCCGGCCCCAGGAGTTGCAATCCAACCGGCATCCCTTCGCTCATTCCGCAGGGCACAGAAAGCCCCGGCAAGCCTGCCAGATTGGCCGACACCGTGTAGACATCGGAGAGATACATCGAAAGCGGGTCGTCACTCTTGGCCCCAAGCGGAAACGCAATCTCGGGCGTCGTCGGCGTCAGGATCGCGTCGCAGGTCTCGAACGCCACCTCGAAGTCACGCCGAATCAAGGTCCGCACACGCTGTGCCTTCACATAATAGGCGTCGTAGTAACCGGCAGAGAGCACATAGGTTCCGAGCAGGATTCTTCGTTTGACTTCGGTGCTGAATCCCTCGGATCGCGATCGTTCGTAGAGGTCGGCGAGATCCTTGACCTGATCGGCGCGCCGGCCATAGCGAACCCCGTCAAAACGAGCGAGGTTGCTCGAAGCCTCGGCGGTCCCGATCAGATAGTAGGTGGCGATCGTATACGTCGTATGCGGAAGCGAGATCTCCTTGAAGGTGGCCCCCGCTTCTTCGAGAACGGCAATCGCCTCCCGGACCCTCGCCAGGACACCCGGCTCGACGCCCTCTTCCACGAAATATTCACGCGGAAGACCAATCACGACACCCGAAAGATCACCCTTCGAGGCCTCGGTTTTCAACAGATCGCTCCACTTCGGCGGCGCCTCGGGAATCGAAGTCGAATCCCGTTCGTCGTGCCCCGCGATCACTTCGAGGGCAACCGCACAATCCGAAACGCTACGCGCAAGCGGACCGATCTGGTCGAGGGACGAGGCGTAGGCCACCAGACCCCAGCGAGAAACGCGCCCATAGGTCGGCTTGAGACCCACGACGCCACAAAAACTCGCGGGCTGACGAATCGATCCGCCTGTATCACTGCCGAAAGCAAGTGGAACCAGGCCGGCCGAAACCGCTGCGGCACTGCCACCGGAACTGCCGCCACAGGTTCGACCCTCATCCCAGGGATTGTGACTCGGGCCGTAGATCGAATTCTCGGTCGATGAGCCCATGGCATATTCATCCATGTTCGTTCGACCGACGATGATCGCGCCCGCCGCCTGCAGGCGTTCCGTCACGCCGGCATCGAAGGGGGAGACGTAGTTTTCGAGCATGCGTGAAGCACAAGTCGCCGGCTCGCCGGCTTGAACGATGTTGTCCTTGAGCAAGACGGGAATGCCGTCGAGGGCGGAGAGCGGCTTGCCGCTGGCGATGCGCTTGTCTGAAGCCTCGGCACTCGCCAAGGCAGCATCATCGCGGCGGAAAACGACCGCGCCCAGGCTCGCCCGGGCCGTGATCCGATCGAGACTCGCCGCCACGAGTTCCGAAGCGCGCACGTCTCCGCGATCCAGGCCTTCTCGTTGTTCCCCGAGAGTGCCCGCGAGCAGTGTCTTCGCCGGACTCATCGGATCAGCCCTCCTCCTCGAGCACCTTCGGAACGAGGAACGCCGTGCCCTGACGTGCCGGGGCGTTGGCGACGGCCAATTCGGGATCGATCGGCTGCGCAGCACGGTCCGGGCGCAATGGGGTCGCCAGTTGGAATCCGTGTGCGGTCGGCTCGACACCCTCGGTATCGAGACCCTCGAGGGCCGCGACATAGCCGAGAATCTGCTCGAGATCTCGCGTCATCGATGAAATTTCATCTTCTGCAAGCGCCAGACGAGCCAGGGAGGCCATGCGCGCCAGGTCTGCGGGTTCGATACGGGACATTCGAGCGACCTTAGCACGACCCCGATCCCTGCTCGGCAGTCGTCCCGCGTGGGATCGAACGTTGCGCCCACCCCGGGTGAGGGGTAGCGTGGCCGCGCCTTATGACCGAACTCTCAGAACTATTCGCCGATATAGCCCCCGACATCCAGAAATCCATCCGTGAACTGGGTTGGACGACGCCGACCCCCGTCCAGGCTTCCGCAATTCCAAAGATGCGTGCGGGCGGTGATCTAATCGTCCAGGCCCAGACCGGTAGCGGCAAGACCGGCGCCTTCGGAATTCCCCTGGTCGAAGCCATCGATACGGACCTCGCCGAGACCCAGGCGATCGTCCTGCTCCCGACTCGGGAACTCGCCAACCAGGTGGCCAAGGATTTGGATCAAATCGGACACCACCGTGGTGTGCGAATCCTTCCAATCTACGGTGGCGTCGCCTATGGCCCGCAGCTCGAAGGCCTCGAAAAGGGTGCGCATATCGTCGTCGGGACCCCGGGCCGAATCCTCGACCATCTAAAGAACAACCGGATGGATCTCGGCCACACCAAGATCCTGGTCCTCGACGAAGCCGACGAAATGCTCTCCCTCGGCTTCTGGCCTGACATGAAGGACATCGCGAGTTTCTTGCCCCGCAAGCGACAATCGCATCTCTTCTCCGCGACGATGCCCGAACGAGTTCGCTCGCTTTCGCGCTATTTCCTCAATGACCCCGAAGACGTCACGATCGACGGCGAAAACGGCAGACCTCAGAAGATCGAGCACTACTACTACGTCTGCGCGGCATCTGAAAAAGAAGCCGTGCTCTCGCGGATTCTCGAATACGAAGATCCAGACAGCGCGATCATCTTCTGCAACACCAAAGCCGACGTGCGTTTCATCACGGCCTATCTCGCCAAGCGCGACTTCAACATCGATCAGATCTCCGGCGACCTCGCCCAATCCGCCCGGGAAAGGGCGATCGCGAAGATCAAATCCGGAAAGCTTCGTTTTCTCGTCGCGACCGACGTCGCCGCCCGTGGCATCGACATTTCGGACCTCGCCTACGTGATCAACTACACCACCTCTGATTCACCCGAGGTCTACGTCCACCGCACCGGTCGAACCGGCCGTGCTGGAAAATCAGGCGTGGCCGTTTCCCTCGTATCGGGTCTCGACATCGGCAACTTCAAACACATGCAGATCGTGAACGGCATCAAGATCGCAGAAAAGAAGGTACCGACGGAACGCGCCATCGCCCGACGCGCGAAGAAGCGAGAAGAAGGCAGCGTCGAAGAACAATTCGAAAAGCTCAAGGCGAAGGCACAGGGCTATCTCGACGACCTTCCCCCGGAAGAATCCAAAGAGACACTCGAACGCCTGCTGCCCTTCATCACCCAGATGGCCGGTGATGAAGCAGGCCAGAGACAACTGGCAGGGATCGCCGGCGCTTTTCTTCTCAGTGACGCGCGTCTCGCTGAAGCGCTCCAACGTGAAACATCGGCAAAGGCTGCGGCGACGACCGACGATGAACCGCTGGCTGCCCGCGAAAACAGAGCGGCCTCGGGTAGAGATTCCACTGAGGTCGCAGATGAGGACCGCGCCGACACGCCGCCCGACAACCGTCGCCAACGCGATGGACGAAGTGGTGGTGGAGGTCGCGGTGGCCGCAGCGGCGGCGGCGACGGCGACCGCAATGCGCGAAGCGGCGGCGGAGGTCGCGGCCGACGCGGCGGAAGCGGCGGAAGCGGATCTCGGCGAGGCTAGGCCCGAAGCCCGGCCGGCCCATCGGCCGTTCCAAGAATCAGGATGTCAGGGATCGCACGGCCGAGAGGTCCGGTAGCTCGGATCCGTTCGCTGGCGTGGCGCGATTCGCGGGACCAGAAATCGACAACCGGGTCAACTCGTCGTCGAGCTTTCGAGCGATCGCTTGAAAGGCCTTCGCAGCCGGCGAGGACGGCTTTGCCTCGACAACCGGCAAAAAATTGTTGACCGAGTCGCGGATATCCGTGCTCCAAGGAAGTTCGCCAAGCAGCCCGAGGTCTCGACCCAGGAAGCGACGCGTCACGAGCTGGAGTCGCTCGAAGGATCGGCGAGCATCATTGGCTTGATTGACGATCACCCAGGGAGCCATCGCCCTCGCCGTAGACTCTGGGAATTTTGTCGAAGAGCCGATCGCCGGGATGCTCGTCCAGACCTCCTGAGCGGACTCGAAATCTCTCCGCTCGAAGGTCCGACGATCCGGATTACGTGTCGACACGCTGGTCACTGACTCTCGAATCGTGGCTAGTTTGATGAACCGATAGGCGTCGACCGATGCCGTTGGCTCCGGCATCGTAACCAGGATTCGAATCTCGCCGGCATTGAAGAAGTCGAGGGCATGATTTCCTGCCCCCGCGCCCACATCGACCAGCACGACGTCCGCGTCGATCGATGAAAGATGTCGAAGCAGCCGCTGCTTCATGGCCCAATTCGGATTGGCCGTCGCCAGCGTCTCTCCCGCGCCCGCGATCAGCGAGAGATTTCGCCAAAGCGGCCGAGCCACATCAGACAGGCGCTCGACTTCTCGCGCAAAGAAGGCGCCCAGGTCAGGCCCTTCTTCGAAGACACCAAAGAGCGTCGCTAGGTTGCTTCCGCCCAGATCGAGATCCGCGAGTACAACGCGTCGCCCACGCGCGGCGAGTGCGAGACCCAGATTGGTCACCGCCACACTCTTGCCCACACCCCCTTTGCCAGAAGCGATGGTCACGATCGTCGTCATGGGGTCCTCATCTCTACGCTCGCCAGATCTGGTCAGACCGGCTTCGTCTGGTTTCATGCATCGGCGCAGAGTGCGCACGACTTGCGACCGCTCTGCCCCGGGTCGAGGCTTTGCGATTTCGATCCACGCAAAAGGTCGAGGCATCACTCGGTAGAACACCGGGAAGTAGACGAGTGGCCGAAACGTTTTCGAGCCGGGGGCCGACCCGAGGCCCCGAGCAGTCAGTGACCAGAGACAGCGTCGACCAGTTTCCGAGAGGCCTCGATGGTGTCGCAGATGATCTCCGGAAGGTCCTCATGGCCGAAACCAAGCGAGTCGAGAACGGATCGGTCGAGGGGATAGGCGAAGGAGTCGGTCGAGGGATCACCGCCGACCATCGCGCGTACGGCGTCCGCCAGGTGAACGATCTCGACCAGTTGGCGATGCTCTTCGGGCGCATGGCTCGGCGTGTGGTGATGTTCAATCACGGCACGCAGACCCGGCCCCAGACCGAAATGGTCCGCGACCATCGCCCCGACTTCGCAATGGTCGACTCCCACGGCCGCCCGCTCGGCGGCAAGCCAATCTTCGGTCTGGCCCGACGAGAGGTCGGCGAGCACGTCGGCACTCGACGGCTCGAGGTAACCGGACAACACGACTTTGCCGATATCGTGCAGCAGGCCCCCGGTATAGGCGAGCGAAGCCAGCTCATCGCGATTCAATCGCTTCGCAATCAGGCCCGCAGAAACGGCTGTCTTCAACCCACTCTCGAAAATCTTCGTGTCGGGTCCATAACCGGAAAGCGAATCGTGCATCCAATTTGCGCCGACCGCGAGCGCGGCGGTGACCACGACATCTTCACCCATCAAGACGATCGCGTGTTGGAGCGTTTCAATCGGCGAGATGGGCGCGATCACGGGTGAGTTGGCTATGCGGAGCACACGAATCGTGAGCGACGCATCGCGCTCGACAATCTGGACGACGTCCGCACTCGTATGTTTTTTGTCATGGGTCAAACTCACCAGGGATTGTGCCGCATCGGATAGCGGCGACAGCTCTCGGATTGCTCGTTCGATCGTCTTCTTCGGAATGGCTTTCATGACGCACCTTCCTCTCGGGCGAAACGCCCTCTTCCGAGTCGTCGCTCATCGCCGCAAGGCAAGTACGACCTTTTCCTCGTCTTCGGTTTCGAAGATCGCAAAGGAATACTCCGCCCCCGACGACCAATCTCCCTGACCCACCTTCGGCAGTCCGAGGGCGGTTGGCGCACCGTCGGGGCAAAGAAGTCGAGCCCAGCTTCCGGCGAGCGTGTTCAGCATTTCTCCAAGGACCTCGAGACGAACATCAGGATCGTTGCCCGTCTCACCCATCGTTGCCTCTTCGAGCTCGTCAGCAAATGCTTCACCGACGAGCAGAACGAGTTCGCCAGCCGGGGGCTCGCTGATCTCGATCCGCGCCCAGAGAGCCGATTCGGCCAGATCTCCGAGATCGCCATCTGTCACGCGCTCGACATCCGTGAAGGCCATCGCTTCCATCGTCTCCACAAGGGCTTCATCCACCAGCTCGTCCAACGAAATGGATTCACTCATTGCGGAATTCCTCCTTCAATTTCGCTGAGCGCTGCGCTGAGCCCCACCGGCGACAAGGGCTTTTCGACGAGCAAATCGACCCCGCGTTCACGAAGCTCATCCTTTGCCGCTTCGTTCAGCAGACTGCTCACGACGATGATCGGAATGTGTTGGAAGCGCGGACTCGCCTTTAATTTTCGAACCAGGGCCACGCCGTCCATGATCGGCATATTCAGATCGGTCACGACCAGGTCCACCTCATTCTCTTTCAGGATGTCGAGCGCTTCCTGTCCATGGCCGGCCTCTGGAAAATCACATTCACCGTGACCCAGAATCTTGAGGCAACGAACGACAATTTTCCGAGCCACGCTCGAATCGTCGACGACGAGGATTGTCTTCATCTCAAAGCTCCCATCTCTCGCCCGTACTGGACGAAATCGTCACACGGCCGGTCTCGGCATCGAGTTCGACAGTACGGCTCTTGTTTCCACCTATATCCTCCGAGACCGGACCGAGCCCCCGCTTCCAAAGATGCTTCTTGATCGCGAGTGCGTTCTTTTTTCCGATATCGAACGTGGCATCCATTTCGAGCACCTTTGCACCACCAGCCAATTTGACGACCATGCCCTTTCCATCCGGATCGCATCCGAGATCCGACATCTGTTCGAAGAGCAGCTCGAGCCCGGTGTCGGCGAAATAGCCCGGCGTTGCTTTGGCACGTTCGGGATTCGTCTTCGATCGGGGCAGCGCGATATGCGCCATCCCCACGGCACGATGCGTCGGATCGAGCAGAATGACCGCCACACAGGAGCCGAGTGCGAAGGTCTTGAGCGTTGCGCCCACATCCTTCGTCACACCAACATCGCCTACACCAATTACGTTCACACTCATCCTCGGCTAATCCAGAAATTTCGCAGCCATCGTGGCTACTTCGTCAAGCGCGACAACCTGCTCGGCCGCCCCCTTCTCGATGGCGACCTTCGGCATACCAAACACGACCGAGGTCGCTTCGTCTTGTGCGAGGGTGTGGGCGCCCGCATTCCTCATCGCCAGAAGGCCGTCTGCCCCATCATGCCCCATGCCTGTCAGCAGGACGCCGACTGCGTTCGCGCCGACATCTCTTGCGACTGACTCGAAGAGCACGTCGACGGACGGTCGGTGGCCCGATACACGATCTTCTTCGTCTAGTTCGACGCGGTACATGCCGCCTTGCCGATGCACGCGAAGATGCTTGTCTCCCGGCGCGAGCAGAACTCGACCCACCTGTACTCGGTCCCCGGCTTCCGCCTCTTTGACTTGCATCGGACAGATCTCATTCAGTCGCGCTGCGAACCGAGCCGTATAGCCTGCGGGCATATGCTGAACGATGACGATGCCCGGCATGTCTACGGGAAATTGACCTAACACATGGGTGATCGCCTCTGTGCCACCGGTGGAAGCGCCGATCGCGATGATTTTGTCAGTCGATTTCGCCAGCGCGCCCCGCGACATCACCTGGACGGCTGCACCCACCGCTGATCTGGAGCGCTTGTGGGCCGCCATATTCGCCTTCGAGGCCGCATGGACCTTCTCTCGCAATTCTCCGATCATTCCAGGCAGCCCACGAGCGATGTCCGAGGTCGGCTTGGACACGAAATCGACCGCGCCCGCGGCCATGGCGTCGAAGGTGCTTTGCGACCCGCGCTTCGTTAGCGAGCTGACCATGACGACTGGCATCGGATGCTGCGGCATCAGCTTTTGAAGAAACTCAACGCCGTCCATACGAGGCATCTCGACGTCGAGCGTCATCACGTCCGGCTTGAGTGCAACGATCATGTCCCGCGCCGCATAGGGATCTGCGGCGGAGCCAACGACTTCGATATCCGGGTCCGATGCCAGTCCACGCGTCAGGATCTGCCTGACGAGCGCCGAATCGTCGACGATCAATACTCGGATCGGATTTCCCACTTGGCTCCTCTCGGTCCCGACCAACTACTGCCAGACCGAGCCACGTCGGTAGACGCCCGGGCGTACGTAGTCATAGGGACAGGTCTCACGGTTCAAGGACTCAGCGTGGCCGACGAAGAGATAGCCGCCTTCACTGGTGACCTCATAGAGTCGGTCGATGACTTTGCGTTTGGTTTCCGCGTCGAAGTAGATCATGACGTTGCGGCAAAAGATCACGTGGAATGGCTTCTTGAACGCATAGCGATCCTGAATCAGGTTGAAGCGTCGGAAGACGACTTCATTTCGGACACGTGCGCAGACTCGTTGCCCTTGTTCGCCGGCCGGCTCGAAATACGATTGCTGCAGATCCCGCGCAAGCGCCGAAACGGCTTCCCGCGGATAGACGGCGGACTTCGCCTTCGCGAGTGCGTCGGAGGAGAGATCCGTCGCCAAGAGTCCCGCTTTCCAACCATCGTATTCCGCGCCCAGCGCATCAAGCATCATCATCACCAGCGTATAGGGCTCCTCCCCGGTGGCCGAAGCCGCACACCAGACCCGCAGATCCTTCTCCCCAGGTGCGCGCGCCCGACCCGCAAAGTCCGAAAGGACCTCGTCACGGAAGAACTCGAAATGCGCAGGCTCGCGATTGAAGTAGGTGTGATTGGTCGAGATTCGATCGATCAACTCCGAGGTCGCCTCGGAGTCCGGGTTCGTTCCCAGAAACTCGATATAGGATCGAAAATCTCGCAGACCCCGTTCGCGCAACACCGACTGCAGCCGATTCACAACCAGTTCTTTCTTGTCCTCTGATAGATCAATTCCAAAGAGACGCTGGATGAGATCACGAAGATCCCGAAACTCGGCATCCCCCAGTTCATAAAGGGCCATGGCTCTTTGGATCCCCGATTCGCCTAGTATCGACCAAATTCTTCGTCATCGAGCGCAATGGACGCAGCAGGGTCCGCGGGCGCAGCAAGCGAAGTCTGTCGTGCCTGCTCGGCGATTCCCTCCCATCCGCCCGCAGTCTCGGCGCGCCTTGGCGACGACATCGCCACGCGTTGACCCTCCTCGCCTAACGCGACTCCCTGTACCGAAGCTCCGCCGGGCAATCGAAACCAGGCGAGGTTCGCCTGAACCTGGTCCGCCCGACTCCGCAAAGTGTCTGCGGCAGCGGCGAGTTCCTCGGCGCTGGCCGTATTCTGCTGGGTCACCCGGTCCACTTGCGTGAGTCCGATGTTGACCTGCGAAATGCCCTCGGCCTGCTCCTGGCTGGCCGCCGCGATCTCTGAGACCAGATCTGTCGCCTTTCCGATCGAGTCCACGATCTGCACCAGGGATTGCGCGGTCTTCTCGGCGATCGAACGGCCTTGCGCGACCTTCTTTCCTGATCCCTCGATCAGTTCCGTCGTTTCCTTGGCCGCTTGCGCACTGCGCTCAGCCAGGTTGCGAACTTCTTCGGCCACCACCGCAAAGCCCTTGCCGTGCACGCCGGCTCGCGCCGCCTCGACGGCTGCGTTCAAGGCCAGCAGGTTCGTCTGAAAGGCGATCTCGTCAATCACCTTGATGATTTTCGAAATATCCTGACTCGACTCGTCGATTTCCCGCATCGCCGCCACCATGCTCTGCATCTGTTCGTCGCCGCCTTCAGCGGAAGCCCTGGCAGCCGTCGCGAGCGAAACTGCCTGCGCAGCATTTTCGGCGTTCTGGCGGGTCTGCCCCGACATCTCCTCCATCGTTGAGCTGATCTCTTCGAGCGATGCCGCGGATTGTGAAGCGTTGTCCGACAATTTCTGGCCGGTCGCAGAAATCTGGGCCGTACCGTGCGCGACTTCGGCGGAGGCACCCTTGATCTCCGCAAGCGAGGCGCACAATTTTTCGACCATCGACCTCATGCTGATCAACAGGAGATCCTGGTCCGACCGAACGTCGATCTCGACCGTAAAGTCTCCGTTGCCAATCTCCTGCGTCGTCTGGGCGATACCGTTCATCGCTTCGATCAAGGTGTTGAGTTCGTCTCGCATGACAACGACGCTCTCGACCACGTCGACCGTGATCTTTTCCACAGCTTCCCCCGCCGCAATGGAGCTCAGCACATTCGCCAACATCTCCGCATCGGCCTTGCCCTTCACTTCTTCGGTCACGACGTCCCACGCGGCCATCGCCCCGATGACCTCACCGTTGTCGTCGAAGGCCGCCGCGGCAGTCAGCCGCAAGGTCTCCGGACCGACCTCAATCAGGGCCGTGTAGGGCAGATTGCTGGGGTCGGCGAGAATTCGGCGCTGAAGTGAGGGGTCTTTGTGGAAAACGTCGATGCATGTGCCGATCAGATCATCGACCTTCACCGGGATATAGGGCTGCAGGCGTCGCAGTGATTGCTCTGATGCCGGATTGATGTAGATCAAATTCAGATCGCGATCGATCGTCATCACGTTCATCGGCAGGCCATCGATGTAGGCCTTCAAGCGGGTCCCCGAGATCTCCTTCCTTGCCACCTCATTCCAGTCGAGTTGACTCTTTCCGAGAGCCCCAGTGACGACATGACGAAATTGGGAGAGGGAATGCAGGATTGCGCCGACTTCGTCGTTCTCTTCGGCGGTCGGTTCTTCCTGCTGGGAGGAGAAATCTCCGTCTTCGAGCGCGCCAACCTCTCGGCGGATTCGATCGAGTCGAGCCTGCGAGCCCGAAAGAAGGCGGGCCATCGCGAAAACCAGAACGGCTATGCCGAGCGCACCGCCCACCACCAGCTGAATGGTCATCGCGTCCGTCGCCGCGAGTGTCTCGTTCGCGGAAAGGTTCCGAGCGCTGAGCATCCCGATCTGTTTTCGAACGAAGATTGTCAGACCCACGAGGCCGATCCCCATTGCTCCCGCCGAAAGCGCAAGCACCCTTCCTCGTAGGTTCAAACTACCAACCAGTTTCGCCATCATCCTTTTGACCTCTTCCTTCTTCAGACTCTCGTGTATTGCCTCTCGCTCCACTCTGATGAATGGAGCGCGCGGTCGAATTCTCTAGGGTTTCTCGTTTTCCGTTCCGACCGGATCGGAAACGCCGTCATGCAGCAACCTCTCCAGGTCGATCAAGATTTTCACCTCGGCATCGATCTGAACGAGCCCGATGACGATCGAATCGCCAACGCAGGCATCCTTTCGCCGCGGCGCCGCCTCGACCTTGTCGGCGGGGACATCAATGACGTCCGAGATCATGTCGACCATGAGCCCGACTACCAGTTCGTCGGACTGAACGACGACGATGCAGGTTCGGTCATCGGGTTCTCGGACTTCCATATTCATCCGGACCCGAACGTCCATGACGGGAATCACGGTCCCACGCAAGTTGATGACACCCCGCATGAAGGGGCGTGGATCGGGGACCGGCGTGATTCGCTGCGCGCCGATAATCTCGGCAACGTGGGAGATCGATACGCCGTAGACTTCCTCGCCGAGGATGAATGTCAGGACCCTGGGAACGGAGTTCTCCAACAGATCGGAATCGTCCGCTACCACGAGTGCTGGATCGATCGCTTCGGCACTCATACTTCGGCTCCCGACGTCCATTCACCTTGAAGCGCTTTGACGTCGAGAATCAAACTGATGTCGCCGTTGCTCAAGATTGAACAGCCCGAGACGCCCGGCACGCCACCAAGGTATTTCGGCAAAGCCTTGATCACGGTCTGTCGCTGTCCGATCAACTCATCCACAAAGACTGCGAACACATGCCCGTGCTCTTCGACGACAACCAGAATGCCTTTCGCGAGATCTGTTTCCGCTACGGCCACGGCATGCAATTCGTGGATCCGCAAAATCGGAATCAGATTCCCTCGGATACTCACCATCTCCTGGCCGCCGCTTAGCCGCGTGACCTCTTCCGCATTCGCGGTGACAGACTCTCGAATGGAAAGCAATGGAATCGTGTAGATCGATTGGCCGACTCGGACCAGCATCCCCTCGACGATTGCCAGGGTGAGGGGGAGCCGAATGGTGATCGTTGAACCAAGGCCTGATTGGCTGTCGATATCGACACGACCACCCAATTTGTCGATATTTCGACGAACGACATCCATTCCCACGCCGCGACCTGAAACGTCGGTGACCTGGGCAGCCGTGGAGAATCCCGCCGCGAAGATGAATCGATAGATTTCCGAATCGCTCAGATCGCCACGGGCTGAATCGACGAGTCCCTTGGCCTGCGCCTTCTCCAAGATCAGGTCGCGGTTCAATCCCTTGCCGTCGTCCTGGATCGTGATCCAGATTTCGCCGCCCTGATGTTTGGCTTCCAAACGAATACAACCGGTCGCCGACTTCCCTGCAGCCACTCGCTCCTCGGAACTCTCGATGCCATGGTCGACCGAGTTGCGGATCAGATGCACCAGGGGATCCGCGATCGCTTCGACAACCGTTTTGTCGATTTCAGTCTCTTCGCCGACCAACTCGAGATCAACCTGCTTGTCCTGCTTTCGCGCCAGATCGCGAACCAGACGCAACATCTTTCGGAAGGTGCCCGAGATCGGAATCATCCGAACGCTCATGGCGACATCCTGAATCGAGCGCGTAATCCGGTTCAGTTGCAGGCTTGCCTTCTTGAAGCTTTCGAAGTGGTAGCCCTCGAGGTCAGGATTATGCGTCACCATCGTCTCGGCCAGAATCAGCTCACCGACCAGATCCATCAGAGTATCGAGCTTGTCGAGGTCGACCCGGATATTGCCTGCAGAGGGCTTTCGCTTCGCATCATTCCCCTTTCGGGCAGAAGCCGGCTCGGCTTCGACTCCGGCTGGCGAAGTGACCTTCGGCCCTTCTTGTTTCGACGCTTCGGCTGTGTTCTTGGCGGGATTTGGGGCGGGGTCTGGAACGGGCGATTCTTCGGCGGAGACGAGTTCATTGGTCGACCTGCGCAGCTGATCGACGTTCACGAGGAGATCAGCGATGGCATCAGACGCAGGCCGTTCGCCAGATTGGCGACAGACGTCGAGCCGGGTCTCCATGCTATGTGCAAGGGTCTCCATTTCGGCATAGCCGAAGAAACCGCAATTGCCCTTCAATGTATGAATTGCTCTAAATGCGACCGCGACGAGCTCGTCGTCGGAGGCTTCGCTCTCCATCTGGAGAAGCGCGGCCTCAGCCGCCTCGAGCTGTTCGAGTGCATCGGCGACGAAGGATTCGATGAGTTCGTCGGTGATCGCGGAAATTTCTTCACTAACGACGCGTTCAGGGTCGGAGCCTTCACCAGGCTGGTCAAGGGATCCATCCGTAGTCGAGGCGGTACTGGACTCGGCAGGGCACGCCGGGGATTCCATCGCGACGCGAAGCGCGTCGACCAACGCTTCCGCCTCGTCTTCATGGCCAAGGTCATTGAACTCTCGCTCGATCTGATCGAGTAGCTCGAGAATGAAATCCATCGCCTTACACAAGACAGTGATATGCCGTGGAGCCAGGGTGGCTTGCCCCTTCCGAAAGAGATCGAGGAGCGATTCCGCCTGGTGTGTCACAGCCACCAGATTGTTCAGATCGAGAAATCCGCCGCTGCCCTTCATCGAATGGAAGGCCCGAAAGATGGCGTCGATCTGCGCCATATCGATCTCGCCTGAACTCTCCGATTCGGTCTCGAGCTCGACCAGGACCGGCTCTACATCACCGATCATCTCGCGACTCTCGACTACAAAATCGACGCAAAGTTCCTGATTTTCGTCGAGGGTGTCTGCCATGGTTCCAATCGCGAAAAGCTCGTTGAGTGGCGTCATCGGCGATCGGAACGCGCTTGTTGACAGACGATTCCCGTATTGCCGGACTTTTTGTGAAATTCTGTCGCGACTAGGGCGAACGCCCGAGCAGGTCAAGGCGTTGTCTTCCGAAACGTTGTTAGCCGGCAGACGAAGGACCACTCGCCGAGGAGGTAAGCGAAACCATGAACACCCTAGAGGAGGCTACGGATGATGTCGGTCGACAACTCGTCACCTTTCGAGTCCAGACACAGTGTTATGCCGTGCCCATCGAAGATGTCGTGGAGATGACCCTTTTGTGCGAGCTGGATCCAATCGTCGGAGCGCCCTCATGGGTTCGTGGCATGATGCAGCTTCGTGATTCAGTCGTTCCGATCCTCGATCTTCGAGTGCGCCTGGGTCTGAAGGATTTGCACGAAGAAATCAGCGAGCTCGAGACGCAGCTGCAACAACGCAAGAAGGACCATGTCGACTGGCTCCAGACGCTCGAGGACTGTTGCGCCAAGGGCACTCGCTTTGACTTGCAGAAGGACCCGACCCAATGTGCGTTTGGACTCTGGTTCTATGCTTTTTCGACCGAGGATGCCGTTCTCGGTAACCAGATCGCCAAATTCGAAGAGCCACACAATCGAATTCATGCTCTGGCAGACCATTGCCTTGGGTTGTCGGGTAGGGGCGAACAGGCAGCGGCTCAAAGCGAAATTGACCTAGCACGCGAAGTCGATCTAAGCGACATGATTCGACTCTTTGATATCACCGTTCGGGATATCAAGGCACGCAGTCGCCAGATGGTCATTCTACTGAAGGGCGAATCCGAGAATCTCGGCATCGCTGTCGACAGCGTGGACTCAGTCATCACCGTCTACGAGGACCAGATCGATCCGCGCCCGTTGCGAGCCCTCGATACGGAGGACGCTGGGACCGAATTCCTCGTGGACTCTGTCGTCCGTTCCGCGGACGAGAGTGGGCTGGTTCAGATCCTCGACGTCGGAAGGGTCTTCGCTTCCGCCGGCGTGCGACCCACGACGGCAGCCCCCGTCGCGACCCATCGGGAAGGATTGGGAGAAGGCGAGAACAGCACCGAGATGAGCTTCTCCTGACGTCCCCAATTTCGCTCCAGCTGCAGTCCGAGCGGACCGATTGAATCAATACTCAAGAAGTCCGCTCCCCAAGGCGGAGGAGATCCAGAAATGAAAATATTGATTGTCGACGACAGCGGCATCATGCGGAAGATCGTGACGCGCACCCTTCGCCAAGCAGGGTTTGGCGGTCACGACATCGAAGAGGCCGAGAACGGAGTCGACGCACTGGCAAAGATCGAGGCTGACGCGCCGGACGTCGTCTTGACCGACTGGAACATGCCGGAGATGAGCGGCATCGAGCTGGCTCGAGCGATGAACGCGAAGGATCTGGGCATCCCCTTCGCCTTCATCACTTCGGAATGCACCGCCGAAATGCGCGAAGAGGCAAACGAAGCTGGGGCCGTCGCGTTCTTGACCAAACCCTTTACCGCCGAAACGATGGAATCTGTCCTAGGAAAGATTCTCGGCTAGAAAGGCCAGACCAGATCATGTCGCGAATCCACATGCCGGAAATCGACGAGCTGGGCGAACAATTGAGTGCCCTGCTTGGCAAGACGACCAAAGCAACGAAAGCCGGAGGTCCGAATGCGTTCGAAAACTCTTGCCATACCGCGCGCTACCTGACACGAGACGACCGGCTCGTCGCGCTCTGCCAGGTCGACCTGACTGTGGCGGCGGCCATGGGCGCTTCCCTGGCGATGATCCCGGCCAGCGCTGCCGAAGAAGCCACCAAGGACGGCGACCTCGGCGAGAATCTCACCGATGCTTACGGCGAAGTCGCCAACATCATGGCCTCCCTGCTTTGTGCAGACGGCTCTCCGCATGTGCGTTGGGTGTCGATCGAAAAGACGCTCGACGCTTTGTCCGACGAGGACAACGCGATTCTCAAAAAGCCGGTCGGGCGAATCGATGTCGAAGTCGAATTCGAAGACTACGGCCGCGGCAAGATGACGATCCTGGCGATCGATTCGAAGTAGCCAGAAAGATAGAGAGCGACGACGAAGCAAGTCGAAGGCGCGAAACGAGGCGCACAACAAAGCGAGGAAGGAGCGATCATCTCGCACCGAGTCACGCGGCAAGTTCAGTCGAGCAAACCGATTTCGATGGCGGTACCGGCCGCATCAATCTGAAGCCGCCTCGCCATCGGATCCAGAAAGACCCGATCCCGTTCAGATTCAACGTCCCGCTCGGCTTCGTCGCTGGTATCCCCGATCGGGAGTTCCCCGCCCTCGAGGTAGAGTTCACCTTCCCCTTCTTGGACTCGGCGCTCGGACCCACTGACGACGACGGATGCAGTCGCACCCGACGCATCCGCGAGCACAAAAGACTGCTCGCCCTCGACCGGTCTTTTCTGACACCAATCCAAAGCGCCCTGAACATCAGAAAATCGCTGAAGACATTCCTGGGCCAGGACCAAAGACGGCGCCCCACCGTCACGCCCGGGTGCGCCCCAGAGCAGGGGCCCAGCCACGACGGCCAACCCGCCGACATTCACACCCGCGACAGCCGAGACCAGCCAAGGCAAGCCGACTTCGATTGAACGAAATCCCACTTCCGGAGTGCTCTCGCGCACGATCCAACCCGCTTCACCATGGCTCGCAGACGGCAGCGTTCTCTCTAGCAAGGCGCGCTTTTCCGATGCCTCGTTTCCCACCGTTCGGGCACGGACGGACGTACGCCGGGACAACAATCCGCCCATCGCCCCCCCCGCGCGAACGCGAAGATGAAGATCGAGGATCGCATCCGCAGACACATCGGCGGCCGTCGCAAGACCCTCGAGTCGCTCCGCCAGGTGCGCAAAATGTCGATAGAACGCTCGACCGGCTCCGTTTCCACGAAGCGGCCCGGCCGTCAGGCCGCGTAAATTCGGCATTCGGGAACGACTACACGGCAGGCCCAACCGCTCGAGCTCGGAACGAATCGCGACGCGGGCGGCCGATCCCTGGGCCAAGCCCATATCGCGCGGATGTCCTGCGCATTCGATTGTCGTCCACATTGATTCGGTTCTCAAAATTCCCAGGAGCGCGCAGGCTACGGGTTGTTGAAGGTGAAAGTGAAGTACTACGCCGAAACCAGTTCAGCGAATGGGATCACGGTGGATTTGCAAGACCTCGTTCAAGGAGCCCATGCGATAACCCTCGAGATCAAGCGTGACATAACGAAAGCCGAGAGGCTTGATCGCGCGAACGATCCGTTCGGTCATCAAAGGGTCGAGGGCGCGCGGGAGCTCAGACGGATCGATCTCGATGCGCGCGAGCTCTCCATGGTGCCGCAGACGAAGCTGTCGAAAGCCCATCCCACGCAGGATCTCTTCGCCTTGCTCGACTTGTTGGAGCCTCTCGATCGTCACCTCAGTGCCATAGGGCAAGCGTGAGGAAAGACAGGCCGAGGCGGGCAGATCCGCCGTCGGTAGACCCGCGGCGCGAGAGAGGTCTCGAATCTCCTGCTTCGACAGGCCGACTTCCTGAAGCGGACTCATCACCTGATGTTCGTCGGCAGCGCGATGACCCGGGCGGAAGTCGCTCGAATCGTCCGTGTTGACGCCGTACGCAATTCGCTCGAAGCCAAGCTCACGGCCCAGACGATCCATGGTGTCGAAGAGTTCGCTCTTGCAGTGGTAACAGCGGTCCGGGGCGTTGGCGCGATAGGCGCTGCGCTCCATTTCATGGGTGTCGACGAAGCGATGCGGCAGACCGAAATCGTTTACGATCCGTTCGGCCATCTGACGATGGCTGGCCGGATAGGAAGGCGAGACCGCGGTCACCAACAAACAGTCACTACCCAAAGCACGATAGGCGGCCCAGGCCAGATAGCTCGAATCGACACCACCCGAAAAGGCCACCATCACCCGCCCCGCGTCACGACATCGCGCAAGTAGCGCTTCTTGCTTTGCCAGCAGCGCCGACGACAGTCCGCTCGCATCACCCGCGTCCGCGAGATCTGGTCGATCGGCCGCCTCCGACCTTTCCACCGATTCGGTGGCGTCCGCGTCGAGGCCGTGCGAGGGGGAGGAGAGGGGAGTCGTCACGTCGCGAGGTTACGGAGGCCTGCAAATGGGGTCAACCACCGAAGGGGTGGCCGGCCCGTGACCCGGGGCGCGATCGCCCAAGGCGCAACGCGTGCGCGAAGCGTATCATCGGTGCGAAACGAACGGCGACCCGGGAAGCGGTGCCCGAAAGCCGGAAAATGCATGATCGGGCGGGGGAATCATGGAAAAGCTGCGTGTCGGATTGCTCTTCGGAGGGCGCTCGGTCGAGCACGATGTTTCGCTCGTCTCCGCGAGCTCGATTCTGGCTGCACTCGATCAGGATCGATACGAAGTTTCTCTGATCGCCGTCGATCTCGAAGGCGAATGGCACCTCGCCGACGCAAGCGTCGCACTGCCCACCGTTCTGAAGGAAACACGCGTCTTTCTGCCCGCGACGCCCGGCCCGACCGTTCTTCGCGCCGCCGACGAGTTGCCGGCCAAGTCCTTCGATGGCTTCGGCGAAGCGGCTCGCCTCGACGTCATCATCCCGATCATCCACGGCCGAGGCGGTGAGGACGGCTCGCTTCAGGGACTCCTCGACCTGGCGGAGGTGGCCTACGTCGGATCGGGCGTACTCAGTTCGGCGATGCAAATGGACAAGGACATCGCCAAGCGACTACTCAGCAGCGCCGGCCTTCCGATCACACCCTGGGTCTGCTTCAGCGATTTCGAACTGGAGCAAAAGGGAATGCCCGCCGCAGCGCGGCAGGCCGAATCCGAAATCGGCCTTCCCGTCTACGTCAAACCCGCGAATTCCGGGTCTTCGATCGGAATCTCGCGCGCCGAATCGATTCCAGAGCTGATCGAGGCACTGACACTGGCCCGACGCTACGACCGGAAGGTGCTTGTCGAGACGGCGATCGACGGTCGGGAAATCGAAGTCGCCGTGCTAGGCAACGACGAACCCGAGGCCTCGATCCCCGGCGAGATCCGAGCCGCGCAGGCCTTCTACGACTATGAGGCGAAATATCGCGACGAGGCAACGGAACTCATTATTCCCGCCGACCTCGAGGCCAGCCAGTCGGAATCCATTCGATCGATCGCGGTCGAGGCCTATCGGCGGCTCGAGGCCGAGGGGATGGCGCGCGTCGACTTCCTGGTCGAACGCGGAACGGACCAGATCTACATCAACGAATTGAATAGCCTGCCCGGCTTCACGAGCGGATCGATGTACCCAAAGCTATGGGAGGCCTCGGGCCTGCCCTACCCTCGGCTGCTCGATCGCTTGATCGAATTGGCACTCGAGCGCCACGACCGCCGCGGGAAGCTCGAAACCCACCCTCCAACCCAAGGCCCCGCCTCTGCACCCGAGGGGACGAGGGCAATCGGCTCGAAGCCATAGCGACCCGCGGCATACTTCGGATCGAGGGAGCAGCCGGGAGGAGTGCGAAGAGTGCATAGGCAACCTGCGATTCGATCGGAGCGTCGAATTCATCGTTACATCACCCTGCCCGAGGGCCACTCCCTAGAAAGAGGTTGTCGGGCAGGTTCTCGGCGAAATCCGCCGCGTTGATCGTGTTGATCGTGTTGATGTCAATCCACTGAACTCTATTCTCTTTGTCTCTCATCGTCCTTCCCGCCGCCCCACGTTTTGTTCGCCACGCCCCGCTCCCGTTCTGGAATCGCATTGGAAAGCTCGCCCCATGAACCAGCCCCCCCATTCGCCCCTTGATCTGACTTGCTCGCCGCCGGCCGGCCGCCATCCTATTCGCAGGACCGTACGTGGGATCGCGGTTGTCGTGCTCCTGGTCAGCGCATTGTCGGCTTGCCAGGACAGCATCGGGGATCGCCTCGACAAGGCCTTCGATCTCCAAGAAGCGGGGCAACTCGAACTTTCGATCCTCGCCTTGCAAGACATTCTCCGCGACGACCCGACCAACGAGCAGACGAATTTTCTTCTTGGCACATCGCTGGTTCAGTTGGATCGACGTAAGAGTGCGATCCCGCATCTGAAGGAAGCGGCCAACTCGGACGTCTACGCCATCCCCGCCGGCCTGCTCCTCGCCTCGACGCAATACCGCATCAAGGCCTTCGAAGACGCGATCCAATCTTGCCAGCGCGTGCTCGAGATCGATTCAACGAACCTGACGGCGATCTATACCCTGGGCAAGAGCTACCTCGCAGCGAATCGACCCGACGAAGCCCTGAAGCAGGCCCTTCTTATCCTGGATGCCAAGCCGGGAGCGGAGAATGCAGTCATCCTGCAAGGCAACGCGCTCGTTGCCCTCGGCCGCGCCAATGAGGCGGAGGAAATCTGGCTTGCGCTGCGCAAGGACACCGTGCTTGCGGGAAACTCGGAAGGCAGCGCCCGTGCCTGTGCGGAGCTCGCCCTCTTCTACGAATCCCAACGCGAATTCGCCCGCGCCGAAGCGCTCTACACAGAATGCCTCGGCGAGTATCCAACCCATGCCTATCTCCATGACTCGGCGAGTGATTTCTACCTTCACCGATCGCAGCCCGAGCGCGCGATCGATGTCCACCGACAAGCCGTCGACGCCTCGCCCGACAACTTCCAGGTATGGAGCCGACTCGCCGCGCTCATGTATCTCCACGCCGAACCCAACAAGACCCACAAAACCTATCTCGAGATCGTCGATCGCTTCGATTCGCCCGAAGCCTGGCGGCTGATCGCCAACTTCTACCAAAAGACGCGACATACGACTGCGGCCCGAAAGGCCATCGAAGAAGCGCTGATTCGATCCGAGCAACCGCCCGAGGCACTTCTCTACTCCCTCGCCGAGCTGCTGGTTGACGAAGGCAACCTGGATCGTGCACAAAAGCTGGGCCAGCGACTCCGAACACCGAGTTATCGACATGTGCTTGCGGGCAAGGTCGCCCTCGCCCAAGGCCGTCCGAAGCAAGCGCTGAAACATCTCGACGCCGGACTTCGCCTATGGCCTAACAACGCGAACGCTCGATACCTCACTGGCCGGGCAGCACTCGAGGTGAACAATCACGCCCGGGCGATCGCGGCATTCGGTGCGGCGATTCTAGTCGGCGACGGCACGACCGATGCGGCCTTGCGGCTCGCTGAAATCCATTTTGCCGATGGCGACTTCCAGTCCGCTCGAGGCTTTGCGAAACATCAGATCGCTCATCGGCCCTATCTCGATATCAGCCCCTATCACATCGCAATTCGTTCGGCCCTGGCGCTCAAGCGACCAGACGATGCCAAAGAAATCTTGAAATCACTTCGCGAACTCGAGCTCGAAGGCCTGGACGTGGTCTCGGAAGAGGCAGCGATCGAACGTTTCGAAGGCGGAGCCAAAGCCTCGAGCGAGTTCATCGTTCAAAGCGGCGTCGACCTCACGGACCCGGCTCACGTTGCAATCCTCCGGGCCTACGCAAACGATCTGAATAGCCTCGGACGAGCCGAAGAAGCCCTTCGCCAGGTCGACGCTGCGCTGGCCCGCAATCGAGCCGAGGGGAATCAGAAGGAAAAAGGCGCGGCCCTCCATGACCTGCGAGCGCGCGTCGCATCCCAACTCGGGCGCGCCGACGAAGCGATGGCCTCGGCCGAGCGCGCCTTGCAGCTCGATCCCAGTTACGCGCCGGCACTGGAAACGAAAGCCTTCCTTGCCGCCGATCTCGGAGATCTCGCGACCGCGCTCGCCTCCCTCGACGCCGCCAGCGCAGCAGAGCCACTGGAGTCGAAATACCTCTACAGCGCGGCCACGATCGCCAGCAAAATGGGCGACGAAGACGGGGAAGCCTTTCGGCTAGAACAGACCCTCGCACGTCGCCCCAATCACGCGATGGCCGCCAATGATCTCGCCTGGTTACTCGCCACCGATCGAAGCAATCTCGACCGCGCCCTCGAGCTGGCACGACAAGCGACCCAGCTGGCGCCCGGCCCCAGAACGTTCACGACCCTGGGCTGGGTTCATCATCGCCGAGGCGACTACGACGAGGCGATCGAGAACTATCGTCTCGCCCTCGAAACAGACGCTACGCTTCCGTCTACACGCTATCGCTTGGGCCTCGCCCTAGCGCAGTCGGGTAAACTCAACGAGGCGAAGCAGGTCCTCGATGAATTGATCCGAGGTCCGGAATTCCCGGAGCTCAAGGCCGCTCGCACTGAGCTGGCCAGGCTTCAAGAATCCTGACACGCGCGGAAGCTTCCAACCTCTGCCGATCGCTGCCAACACCTTCCAACACCCGCCAACACCCGCCAACACCCGCCAACGCCCGCCAACGTCTGCAACGCCTTCAACCGATCAAGGATTTTCGCTTGCATGTCATCCAGCCGAAGGGTCTCGATCATGTCGTTCTGCGCGTTCGGGACCTCGAACGTGCGATCCACTTCTATCGCGACGTACTCGGATTCCCGATCGAAAGACGCCTGGACGACTTGGGATTGATCCAACTTCGTGCTGGCGCCAGCCTGATCGACCTGGTCCCCGTCGACTCGCCTCTGGGTCGAGCCGGAGGCGGCGAACCCGATTCGAGTCGGCCCAATATGGATCATTTCGCCTTGACGCTCTCAAGCTTCGACGAGGAAGCGATTCGCGCCCATCTCGATCAGTTCAAAGTAGAGTCCGAGCCGACGCGACAACTCTATGGCGCGGAAGGCACTGGCCCGTCAATCTATCTCCGAGATCCCGATGGCAATCGGGTCGAGTTGAAGGGTCCGGCCAGTGTCAACGACGCGCCGGACATGCCCTAGCCCGGAGCGAACCACTTCGCTCCCAAGATTGGCAGCTCTCGCAGGCTTCAGTGCCGGCGACGGCCTAGCACAGGAGATTTCGATGCTCGTCAAAGACAAAACCATCGTCGTATGTGGAGTCGGTCCGGGGTTGGGGCGCGAAGTCGCGCAGGCCGCGATACGCGACGGTGCGAATGTCGTCCTGGCTGCGCGACGGGCGGAGGCACTCGAAGAACATGCCCAGAGCCTCGACCCGGACGGCAAGCGAGCCTTTGCGGTCGCCACCGATATCACCGACCAGGAACAATGCGACGCACTGATGGAGGCCGCGACGAAGCGCTTTGGTTCCGTCGACGCCGTAGTGCAGGTCGCGGCACTCGACACGCTCTTTGGCAATCTCGAATCGACGACCGCTGAAGACATCGGGAAGGCGGTGGCCGTCAATGTCGCCGGTGCAATCCAGATCGCCCGTGCCGCGGTCCCCCATATGGTGAACGCGGGAGGTGGATCGATCGTTTTGATCGGCACACAGTCCATGTGGCATCCGCCGACCTTTCCACAACTCGCCTATGCCTCGTCGAAGGGCGGACTCCTCTCGGCGATGTATCACCTGGTTCGCGAACTCGGCCCGAAGAAGATTCGGGTCAACATGGTGGTACCGACCTGGATGTGGGGTCCGCCGGTCGAGATCTTTGTTCGTATGGAATCGAAGCGGCGCGGTATATCAGAAGAGGAAGTAGTCGAATCGATCACCCAGAACATGCCCCTCGGCGAAATCCCAAAGGACGACGATGTCGCCAACGCATGCATCTTCTTCTGTTCGGACCATTCGCGAATGATCACAGGCGAGTCGCTATTGGTGAACGCGGGAGAGATACTTCGCTAGTTCGGCGACCACTCGTGGCGTTCCTTGCACCCGTACTTGTATTTGCATTGATATTGGTGCTAGTCGAAGTCTCCGTGGCGACCGGCGCCGCTCGCGAAAAGCGCGGCCCCTCGCTGGGTTTCGCCCGACCGGATCACTTCCAGGCCTAGCCGCGTTTCTTCCTGCAATGCCTGGCTCTCGCTCATACCCCATTGTTCGAGGGAGGAGAGGCGATCCGAGCGCAGACATCGCTGGGGAAACTTCGCGATCGAGCGAGCGAGGTCCATGGCTGCCTCGAACGCGTCTCCGGGTTCGACGAGCCGATTCGCCAATCCCATCGCGAGCGCCTCATCCCCCGAAACCCCACGCCCAGTCAAGATCATGTCCATCGCATGGCTCTGCCCAATCAGCCGGGGCAAACGGACGGTTCCCCCATCGATCAGCGGCACCCCCCAGCGACGACAATAGACACCGAAGACGGCATCACGCGCGGCGACACGCAGATCACACCAGATCGCCAATTCCAGACCGCCGGCCACCGCGTGACCTTCGACGGCGGCGATAACGGGCTTGCCCAGGCGCATCCGAGTCGGCCCCATCGGACCATCCCCTTTGGTCCTGACCCGATTCGATTCGCCCGGATTCCCCTGACCAACTGCTTTCAGATCCGCACCCGCACAGAACGCTCCGTCCTGGCCTTGCAGAATCGCGACACGAAGCGCCTCATTCTCGTCGAAGGCACGAAACGCATCCGCCAAGGCTTCGGCGGTCTCTCGGTCGACGCAGTTCCTGACTTCGGGGCGGGTGATCGTGACGACAAAGATCTCTTCGTGTGCTTCCGTTCGAATCTTCATGCAGACCTCATTCGCGGTGCCTCAGCCGCCGCGCTTCGGCGCTCCATTCTCACCGAGCCAACGCGAACCACTGATCGTGTCGACATAGGGTGCGAAGGCGTCGCCATCCAATTTTCCGGCCAGCACGATATCGCGTTCGAAGGAACTCGGCGTCCAGAGCCGCGCGCTCACTTCGCTCTCGATCGGAAGAAGCTTCTTGATCGGGTCCCAAGGGCTATCGCGCAGCGTGAGTTCGCCTTCCACTTTCTGATTGTAGGCGGTGCCATATTTCGTATGGACGCGAACGACATGAGGCGGAAAGTCGTAGGTCGCTTCGGGGGCCGTTCCGACGGCGGGAGAAACCTTGATCCACCACTCCGTCTCGGCGTGATCGGCGGGATTGGGAAGCGTCTCCGTTACCTTGCCGTCAAACTCGAAGAACGTATGACCCTGGTGCGTACAATGCGCGTGGACGCCATCAAGCATCCGGTAGTAGGTGACATCACAGGGATATTTCGGTTGACCGTTTCGGTCCCGACTGATGAAGATCGCGGACTCCTGATCGATGCCATAGCCGAGGGTGTAGAGGCCCTGTTCTCCGTTGTAGTCGGCATCAACGGTGACCAGGATGCCGTATTCGGGAACGTCGGGAACTGGGAAGTTGTAGACCGTGAGATGGACCTGCGAGCGGGCGCTCGGCGCGATGCCGGGCGGGAGGAGCGCAGCAAGCTTCGCGGGATCGGTCTCGTAGTCGACCTTCAGCATCGGCCAGAAGATGATGTCTCCGGGATTGATCTTCGGGCCCGTGTCTTCGCCCTTCGCGTCAGCGGCCATCGTTTCTTCTCCTCGTTGTCCGGAATTATCGAGCGCGATCCCCGTGCGGCAGCCCTCGCCCGTTGGCAGCCCTCACGGATTCGTCTGAAAGGACTTCTTCTCTGGTCCGATTCGGCCCACCAGGGGGGCGAGCTTCTCGGTGTCGATTTTGTAGAACTCGGCCGCATTGCCGCCTAACATTTTGGCGATTTCATCGTCTGGCAGACTGCTGAAGGTCTCGAGCATCTGATTCTTCGTGAAGGGCCAACTCCCTTCCGGATGCGGATAGTCGGTGCCCCACATAATCGTTTCGACGCCGATCTCATGGCGCAACTCAGCCTCGCGTCTCGGCATGCAAGAAGCACCGACCCGGACGTTTCGCCGAAAATAGTCCGCCGGCGACATCGAGAGATGACTTCGGTAGTCCCCGAGCTTCTGGGAGTAGTGGGTCTCCGAGTAGCGCTGCTCCAGGAGTTGCAGATACTCGGGCACCCAGATCGCCGTCCCTTCGACCATTGCGACTTTCAAACGGGGGAAACGTTCGAAGACGCCTCCCCAGAGCATGAAGGTCAGGGGTCGCACGAGCCACATGGCGACCTCCGTGATGTAGATGCCCATGGCACCAGGCGGGGCTTGATGGCCTTCCGGTGCGGGAACCGGACCGAAGAACTCCTCGATCGGGGCCGGACCCGAATGGAAATGAATTGGCATGTCGAGGTCCTGGCAGATTTCCCAGACCGGGTCGTAACGTGGGTGGTGGTATCCGTCGTAGTCGCCCCAGCGCGGGGGAAGGACGAGGCCTCGCAGCCCGCTCTCGTGTGCTGTGCGAATGCCTTCGACGGCCCGATCGATGTCCCACAAGACGGGAATACAGGCGAGGCCGATTCTGCGTTCGGGAGCCGTCGAAACGAACTCGGCCATCCAGCGATTATGGGCTGTGCATCCGGCCCATTGCAGATCCGCGGTGATACCCGACGTGCTCATCGTGAACCCGGCACCAAAGGGCGGCGCGTTCAGTTCGGTCACACCGTCGGGAAAGAGCACCTCCACTGCCACGCCGTCTGCGTCGAGCACGCGGTCTCGAATCTTGGAATCCCAGGCGCCGGACAACTCGAGTTCATTGCCTTCGCGCCATTCGCGATTGATCTCATCGACGAGAAAGCTCTTGGCCGCAGCCTCTGTCATCTCGATCTGGATCGGCAATGCGACGTCGAAGGTTTCGCGAAACTCCGGATCGACATAGTCCCGGTACTCGGCCGCATGCGGCCCGGCGTGGCCGTCGGAGGAGATGACCAAATATCGTTCCATACTAATTTTTCTCCAAGCTCCGGGCGCCCGAACTGGAGGGCGCGCCATCAGATGGCCTAACGTCACCAATCGGCTGGGTATAGAACTGGCGCGCCCATTTTCGATAATCTCCCAGATGAAGATCGCCTTCACAGAGAACCGGGTTCGATCGGTGGACCTTGTATTTCCAGATGTCGAGATCCTGCGCGACGCCCTCGGTCACCCCCTTCATGAACTCTTCTCCCGCGAGGTCGACCATGTTTCTCGTTGCGGTCAGCAGCCAGCGCGAGTGCACGCTCGTCTCGTCGATGGGCGTCGTGGCCGCAAACATCACCAAACCCGCGCCGGGGATTCCGATCATCTCGAGATAGTTGAGCCCCAACCCCCATGAATCACGATTGAACGTCATGGTGAACGTTCCGATGGGGTAGTTGGCTTCGAATTCGCTGGTGATGCGATAGTGCGTGCTGTCCGGGGTGAAGGTCACGGTCGATTCGGGAATATCCTTCGAGCCGTGGACGTAGAGGAAGTGGACGGGATCGTTGTTGTTTTCATGGGTGTCCTGGACATTGGCCTCCAGCACGACTTCGAAAACTCGTGGCTCGCTCCACTCTTCTTCCGTGCCTTCGAACATCGCCTTCTGAGGAAAATCCCAGCTCGGGGGATCGCCCTCCGAGTGGTACCAGAGCCAGATAAAGCCGTTCTTTTCCTGAACATCCCAAGCGCGAACCTTTGCGCCCGGCGGAATGCGTTCGCTGTAGGGGATGTGCATGCACTTCCCGGAGCCGCCGTCATATTGCCAAGCATGAAAGGGGCAACGCACGGACTCGCCCACGACGCGTCCGCCCACTCCGAGATGGGCGCCCAGATGGGGACAGTAGGCGTCGAGTACCCGCGCTTGCCCCGAGCGTGTTCGGAAGAGCACGAGATCTTCACCACAATAGTGAACCGATTTCACGTCTCCCTCTCTGAGTTCGCGACTGAATTCGACCGCAAACCAACCATTTGGGATCGGAAGCTGAACGTGTTCGTCTTCACGGCGTGCCATGATTTTCCTCCGGATGTGGGGCGAGCATGTCGACCAGGATGCGAGCCGCCGCGCGGCCCCGCTCACGAACAGGAAAGTCATCCAGGTTCGCGTAGCTGAAAATCAAGACGTAGTAGGCGCCGAGGATCATCTCGGTCAAAGTTTGTGGATCATGTCTGCGTGTGACATCGCCGAGAGCGAGACCGTCCTCGACGATGCCGCTGAAGGCCGCATTGAGTCGCTGACCTTGTTCCGACCGCTCAGCAGCGTCGCCGCTGATCAAGTGGACGAGTTCGACCAGCAGCTCTCGATTCTTCGGCCCCGACTCGAGGATGTGGTTCGTCATCGTGTCGAAAAACCGGTGAATCCGTTCCGGCGTCCCGAGCTCTGCCTTCCGGATCCGCTCGATCTCGAACATCAATTGCTCGATTCCCGAGTGCGCGATTTCGCGAAGCACCTCCAGTTTGCTCGGGAAGTGGTTGAAGAAGGTCTTGTGCGCGATGTCCGCGCGCTCGCAGATATCCTCGACCCGGGTATCGCGAAAGCCATGAACCTGAATGAGTTCACCGGCGGCCTGGACGATCCGAGCCCGCATTGCGAGCTTTCGGCGTTCGCGTCGCGACGGCGCCAGCTCGGAATTCTTCAGCGGTCCCGGTTCGTCGGCAGGCGTTGATCGTTCCATGGGGGCGAATCATATTGAATTTACACATGAGTGCAATAATATACTCGCCTATAACAATTTTCGTTCCGATCGCAACGAGCGGTCGAACAGGACGAACTGACTCCAGCATGGGCCGGCAGCCGGCCACGCAATCACCCGCGGAAGAAAGAACCCGCGACCGGAGAGCCCGAAGCATGAAGGCATTGCAAGACCGAGTGGCCGTCGTGACCGGAGGCGCGAGTGGCGTTGGCCGATCGCTGGCAAAGGCATTTCTGGGGGAGGGAATGAAGGTGGTGCTCGCCGACGTCGAGGCGCCCGCCCTCGAAGCGACCGCGAAAGAATTGGCCTCACTGGGTCAGGGTGTCGTCACGACCCACGTGACCGATGTCAGACGGCCCGAAGCGCTCGAGGCACTGGCCGATCACACCTATTCCGAGTTCGGGGCGTGCCACCTGTTGTGCAACAACGCTGGCGTCAGCGTCGCCCAGTTGAACGTCTGGGAGACGACGCCGAACGATTGGGAATGGGTGCATGGCGTGAACGTGCGTGGCGTCATGCACGGCGTACAGGCATTCGTTCCGCGTATGATCGCGGCAGGCGAAGAAGGCTTCGTCATGAATACCTCTTCGGGCGACGGTGGCATCGCTCCGCTCGCGGGCCAATCCGTCTATGCCGCCAGCAAAGCGGCCGTCTCGATTCTGACCGAATGCCTCGACGCACAACTCGCAGCCGAGTCGAAGCTTCGCGCGGCAATCTTCTATCCCTCCGGCGGCATGCTCGCGACCGGAATCTGGACCACCAAGCGCAACCGCCCAGATGAACTCGCTCGAGAATCCCCAGTCCCCGATGGTTCCGAAACGACCTTCGAAGATTTCATGGCGGGCATGAAGGCAGCGGGAATCGAATTGCCCGTGCAGGACCTTGATGAGCTTGCCCAGCATGCGCTCGATGGAATCAAGCGCGGCGACTTCGTGATCATGATCCGAAGAGAGGAAATGGAGCAGCAGCTGATCGATCGGGCCAGGAAACTCGCGGCGGGGGAGAACCCGACGGGGGTGATCCCCGGAATCTAGTCAGATCCCGCTCTAAGGGCGCACATCGTTAGGCGCGTGACTAAACGGGGAGCCCTGGCCGGTGGTCGGGCGAGTAGTCAGTCAAGCCGTCAGGCGAGTTCGAGATTGGCGAA
>CAZMFM010000009.1:48810-69800 GCA_964565565.1 uncultured Spirochaetaceae bacterium
GGTCTCGATCAACTCGTCCGGAATCTCTTGCAAGAAGCGGCTCGGCGTTTGATAGGTTCGATCACCGAATCGAAACCGCTCCGCCGCACAGGTCAAAAAGAGGTGTTCCATCGCTCGGGTCATCGCGACATAACAAAGCCGACGCTCCTCTTCGAGCCCCGATTCGTCGCGACTCGACGAGGCGTGCGGGAAGATCCGCTCCTCCATCCCGACCAGGAAGACGATCGGAAATTCCAGGCCCTTGGCGGAGTGAACAGTCATCAACGAAACGCGATCGTGCCGGCCCTCCCAACTATCGAGATCCGAGATCAGCGCCACCTGATCGAGATAGAGTTCGAGCTCGCTGCGTTCATCATCGACGAGTTCATCCTCGTTGGCGGCGTGGAAATCCCGTGCGCTCGAAACGAGTTCTTTCAAGTTGTCGACCCGAGTCTCGGACTCCGGCGTGTCTTCTTTTTCGAGCGACCGTAGGTAGCCGGTATCGGCCAACACGCGCGCGATCAGATCGTCGAGAGAGAAGGCCGCGCGAAGATTCCCGAGCACGTCGATCATGTCGAGAAACGCCGCCATCTTCCCGGCAGCGCGCGCGGCAACCCCGTTCTCGACCGCAACGCGCATGCCTTCGAGAAGCGGCAGCCCCTCTGACGCCGCCAGGCTCTCGACCCGCTCGAAGCTCGTCTTGCCAATGCCTCGGGTTGGCTTGTTCACGATTCGTCGCAGCGCCTGATCATCCCGCGGATTCACGAGCAAGCGCAGATACGCCATCACGTCCTTGATCTCGGCACGATCGTAGAAGCGTTGTCCGCCGACGATGGTGTAGGGCACGTCGTATTTCAGCAGCTCTTCTTCGAAGAGACGCGACTGCGCGTTCGTCCGGTAGAGAATCGCCTGGTTTCCGAAGGGAATATTCTCGTTGCGATTGGCGACGAGGACATTGCGGATGACGAATTGCGCTTCTTCGCGATCGTTCTCCGCTTCGAGGAACCGGATCGGCGTTCCCCCTTCACGATCGGTGAAGAGCGTCTTGTCCTTGCGCTCGAGATTATTCGAGATCACCGCGGAGGCGCCGGCGAGAATCGGTTGCGTCGATCGGTAATTGCGTTCGAGCTTGATCACCTTGGCGTCTTCGTAGTCCTGCTCGAAGTCGAGGATGTTTCGAAGATCCGCCCCACGCCAGGCATAGATTGATTGATCGGGGTCGCCGACCACGCAAATATTTCGGTGCTCCGCCGCCAATTGGCCGATGATGCCGTACTGCACCCCATTGGTGTCCTGGTATTCGTCGACGAGGATATAGGAATATTTTTGTCGATAGTATTCGAGCACGCGCGGGTGCTTGCGGAAAAGTTCCGCCGTCAACAGGAGCAGGTCGCCGAAGTCGAGGGCCTCCGCATCGGCGAGTTTCTGTTGGTATTTCGCGTAGAGCTTCGCAACGAGTTCTTCGTCGAGATCGACGGCCCGGTCTGCGACCGCGGGCGGGAGCAACCCGGCATTCTTCCACTGGTCGATCTGCCAACGAATCCGCCGTGGCTCGTGAACCTTTGGATCGAGCCCTTCGCGTTTGAGCACTTCCTTGATGACGCCGATCGAATCCGAATCGTCATAGATGACGAAGCCGCGATTGCGCGCCAGATGACCGATGTCCCGGCGCAGAATCCGCACGCCGATGGAATGGAACGTCCCGATCGAAACCTCGCTGGCCACCGGCCCGAGAAGCTTCTCGACGCGCTCCTTCATTTCCCCGGCCGCTTTATTCGTAAAGGTCACCGCGAGGATCTGTTCCGCCGGAATCCCACAGACACCGATCAGATAGGCGATTCGCGAGGTGAGTACGCGGGTCTTGCCACTTCCGGCGCCAGCAAGAACGAGTAAAGGCCCTTCGGTCGCCTCGACCGCCTCGCGCTGCTCCGGGTTCAAACCTTCAAAGATGGATTCGGCGAGCGTATTGCGATCCAAGCTGTCCACGAAATTTCCAGACGTCCCCGGAGCGGAGCGAAAGTCTGAACTTACTCGACGGTCACGCTCTTTGCGAGGTTTCTGGGCTGGTCCACGTCCGTGCCCTTCAAGGTCGCGATGTGATACGCGAGCAATTGGAGCGGAACCACGACGAGGATCGAGGTCAAGAATTCGCCGAGGTCATCGACATGCAGCACTTCCGTGGCTTTCTCCGCGATTTCGTCATCGCCCTTCGAGGCGATCGCAATGACCTGCCCGTCACGCGCGCGAACCTGCTCGAGGTTCGACACGAGCTTCTCATGGAGTTCGCCCTTGGTCGCGATCACGACCACGGGCATGTTCTCGTCGATCAACGCGATCGGCCCGTGCTTCATCTCGCCCGCCGCATAGCCCTCGGCATGGATATACGAGATCTCCTTCAGCTTGAGCGCCCCTTCCATCGCGATCGGGAACATGATCCCACGACCGAGGTAGAGGAAGTCCTGAGCTTTGAAGAACTTGCGGGCGACCACGAGGATTTCGTCATTCAACCCGAGCGCGCTCTCGACCAGACGCGGCAAGCGCATCAGATCGTGCAAGCGTGAGCGAATGTCGTCCTTCGAGAGCAGCCCGCGGACGATGCCGAGTTTCAGCGCGATCAGATAGAGGGCGACGGCCTGGGTCACGAAGGCCTTCGTCGAAGCAACGCCGATTTCCGGCCCGGCCTGGGTGTAGAGCACGTCGTCGGATTCGCGTGCAATCGTCGATTCGCGCACGTTGCAGATTGCCAGAACGCGTGCGCCCTGACTCTTCGCCTCCTTCAGCGCCGCCAAGGTGTCCGCGGTTTCTCCCGACTGGGAAACCGGAATCACGATGCGCTTGGGGCCGACGATGGGCTTGCGGTATCTAAACTCGCTGGCGAGATCGACCTCGACCGGGATGCCCGCCAGCTGCTCGATCATGTACTTGCCGAGTTGGCTCGCATAATACGATGTGCCGCACGCGACGAGCGTGATGCCCTTCAACTCATCGAGCTCCTGGCGGGAGAACTCGATCCCGTCGAGATCAACGTCTTGCTCGGCCTCGTTCACCCGAGTGCCGATCGTATCGGTGATCGCACGCGGCTGTTCGAAGATCTCCTTCTGCATGAAGTGGTCGTAGCCACCCTTCTCGGCGGAGACCGGATCCCAGCCGATCACCTGGAACTCGCGTTCGATCAGCCGCCCTTCGATGTCGACGACCTGAATGCCTTCCTCGGTCAAGACGGCGAAGTCGCCGTCGAAGAGCGAGATGATGTCGCGCGTATGCGGCAGCACGGCAGGGATATCGCTGGCCAGGAAAGATTCCTTGTCGCCCTGACCGACGATGATCGGGCTGCCGCCGTTCTTGGCCGTGACGAGCATATTCGCTTCGTGCTCGCAGACCGCCGCCAATGCATAGGAGCCGGTCAAGCGCTTACAGGCCTCCCGAACAGCCGTGAGGAGGTCGCGACCATTCCCGACCAGGTTGTCGATCAAGTGCGCGATCAACTCGGTGTCGGTATCCGATTGAATCTCGGCGCCCGAGGCTTCGAGTTCGGCCCGCAGCTCGCGGTAGTTTTCGATGATGCCGTTATGGACGATCACGACGGAGCCGGCGCGGTGGGGATGCGCGTTTCGCTCGGAGGGTTTTCCGTGGGTGGCCCATCGCGTATGGCCGATGCCGAGCCGGCCCTGCAGCGGACGGTCTCGAAGACTGCACTCGAGGTTGATCAGCTTTCCCTTGGCCCGACGAACCTCGAGCTGGTCGCCTTCGAGGATGGCGACCCCAGCGGAGTCGTAACCTCGATATTCCAGGCGACGAAGGCCATCGATCAAGACATCTGCGGCCCGGGGCTCACGCCCGACATATCCAACGATTCCACACATACGACTACTCCCTGACTTCCTGGCGACTTCATCCGGCTTCGCCCGGGCGAGTTCCCGACTATTTTCCTGGCTTCTTGGGTCCCGCCGACTTCTTCATCACAGACTTCCCCGTGGCCTTGGCCTCGGCAGACGCCGTTGTCGACACTTCTGCTTCGGGCGCAGTTCCAGATTCTCGGGACGCCCGACCCTCGCGACGAGCAACCCATCCCTCGAGATTTTTCTGCCGACCCCGCGCGACGGCCAAAGCATCCTCGGGGACATCCTTGGTAATCGTCGAGCCTGCTGCGACGAACGCATGGGGCGCTATCTCGACAGGTGAGACGAGATTCGAATTGCAACCGATGAACGCACCATCCCCGATCGTGCTGCGCGTCTTCTTGTATCCGTCGTAGTTCACGACGATCGCACCACAACTGAAATTCACGTCGGCACCGACGTCAGCATCTCCGATATACCCGAGATGCGCCGCCTTCGTACCGGGGCCAAGCGTCGAATTTTTCAGCTCGACAAAATTTCCGATCTTGACTCCGGCGCCCACCACATTGCCGGGCCGCAGATGCGCGGACGGACCGATCGTCACATCGTCGGCGATCTGACTGTCCTCGATCACACAGCCCGCTTTGATATGAACGCCCTCTCCGAGTCTCGATTGACCAGAGATCACCACCCCGGGCTCAATGATCGAATCCCGCCCGATTCGCACATCGGCATCAATGTAGACGGACTCCGGGTCGGTAAAACTAACGCCCTCGTCCATCCAGCCTTCGACGATCCGGCGACGCATGACGCGCGCCGCGTCGGCCAATTCCTTTCGCGTGTTGATTCCGAGACATTCGTCGGCGTCCGAAATCTCAAGCCCTTCGACACGCAATCCTTTTGCCACCGCATAGCCGACGACATCCGTCAGATAGAGCTCTCCTTGCTCGTTGTTCGGTTCGAGAGCCGCCAGTCCATCGCGCAACAAATCGGCGCCAAAGAGATAGACGCCGGTATTGCGCTCTTCGATCTCGAGCTCTGCCGGCGTCGCGTCGGAGGCTTCGATGATCCGAACGACTCGGCCCTCGTCGTCACGGAGTACCCGCCCGGGAATGTTTTTCGCCCGTGCCGTCAAAATCAGGACGTCTGCACCGGATTCCTGCTTCGCCGCACGCATGCGTTCAATCGTCTCCGGCCGAAGTAGCGGGGTATCTCCGTAGAGGACGAGCACATCGCCTGTCACCGGCCCAAGCGTCGGCTCCGTTACGAGCACCGCATGGCCGGTACCGAGTTGCTCCGTCTGCAAGACAAATTCGACGTCCTCGTCGAATCGCGCCCGCACTTCCTCAGCATCCGTTCCGATCACGACGATCAGCCGAGAAGGGGTCAGCGCTTTCGCGTTGCGCAGGACGTGGCCGAGCATCGGAACACCGCACAACTCATGCAGCACCTTTGCCTTTCGGGACTTCATTCGCGTCCCCTTGCCTGCAGCTAACACGATGACCGCTGTATCGCTCAACGAAATCTTCCTCTCTCACGGGCGACCTTCGAGGGTCTCCGATAGTCCCACCGATCGTCCAACCAATCCACTTTACAACTAGCCCGACCGCGACATGATCGTGAGTGACCCGCCACCCCGGAAAGGAGGCGACCAATCTGGCTCTCTCTTTGTCGGCCAACGGTCGACCGATCTTGCCCCTTCACGAGACGGCAAGCACCGGGCAAGGACAAGGCACCCGCCGCGCCGCCAACGCGCAGGAAACCGATGCGGGCAGTACGCGCGACGAAACCGACAGCAACAGCGAGAACGAGAAAGCGACACAGCGACAACCAAAGGCAAAGAGTATGGCGAATGGGTCAATCAGTCCCCTCTGCTGTCCGCTCCCCACAATCGACGCCGACCGGCCGATCGGTCGACGAGCGAACGAGCGATTCGTTCCTCCGGGGCAGACACTGGCGCCCTGGATTCGCTCGCGCTGCCTGTCCGCACGCAGTTCACTCCCCTACCCTCGCGACGTATTCAAACCGCCTCGCACTCCCCAGCGAGCTCTTTCACGGCCTCGCCGGCCACACGGCGACGCATTCGGTCCATCGACCCTCGGCGGGAGCACTCTCCATTCAGATTCACGGCAACACCACGGGCCTCAAGGCAAGCCAGACCAAGGCCCTCGAACGGCTCGGCCGGCGCCGCCTGAAGGAAGACCGGCTGATCACGAATGATCTGGCTCGCCCGATGACCGAATTGTCGGCGGAAATCCGTCGCCAGGTAGGCGTGCTGCTCGATCGCGGCGGCAATGTCGAACACATCATGGTCGGCTCACCGTCGAGCATCGAGCTACCCGATTGGGGCCGCCTGCGCGCCGGTCGCGGTCGGCTGCGCGGTCTTCGCCTCATCCATACCCATCTGGCCGGCGAGGGTCTTACCCGCGATGACCTGACCGACCTGGCCATCCTGCGGCTCGATGCCGTCGTGACGATCGCAGTCGAAGAGAACGGCCTACCCGGACTCGCGCATGCGGCGTCACTCTGCCCGGCCAACGACGATGGGCGCGCCACCGAGAAGCTACCGCCCTGCCATCCCGCCGAGTTCGATTTCGAGTTCAGCCGCTGGATCCGCGATCTCGAAAACGATCTCGCCCGAGTGCAGGCCACTCAAGATGTCGGCCCCGGCGAGCGAGCCATCCTCGTTTCGGTCACCGCCGGCCGCGATCGCGAAACCCTCGAATTGCATGTCGAGGAGTTACGTGAACTGGCCCGCTCCGCCGGCGTCGAAGTCGTCGAAGTCGTCACGCAATCACGGCCCAAGGTCGACCCACGCACCGTCCTCGGTGCCGGCCGGCTCTCGGATCTGATCATCCGCTGTTTCCAGAGCAACATCGACCTCGTGATCTTCGATCAAGACATCTCCCCGGCCCAGGCACGCACACTCTCCGAACGAATGGAGCTGCGCGTCATCGACCGCACCCAACTCATCCTCGACATTTTTGCCCAACGCGCCTCGACCGGGGACGGCAAGCTACAAGTCGAACTCGCCCAGCTCCGCTACCGGATGCCGCGACTCGCCCAACGAGCCGATCTCTCCCTTTCTCGCCTGGCCGGCGGAATCGGTGGTCGCGGCCCGGGCGAAACGAAGCTCGAAAGTGACCGCCGCCGCGTGCGCGACCGCATCACGCGACTCGAGCGGGATGCCAAGCGTTTGACGAGTCAGCGCGAGGGAAGGCGCCGACGACGAAGTCGCCGTGCCGTGCCCGTCCTCTCGATCGTCGGCTATACGAACGCCGGAAAGAGCACGCTGCTGCGCGCGCTGACCCAGAGTGATGTCCACATCGAGGACAAGATGTTCGCCACCCTCGATCCGGTTTCACGCCGCCTGCGCTTTCCCCGGGAACGAGAGGTCATCATTACCGACACGGTGGGCTTCATTCGGGATCTTCCCGCCGACCTGGTCGCAGCCTTCCATGCAACCCTCGAAGAATTGCGCGATGCGAGTCTCTTGCTCCACGTCGTCGATGCCGCCAGCCCGGACATCGACCGCCGCCTGCGCGCCGTGCACAAGGTATTGGGCGAATTGGGCCTTTCGGACAAGCCGGAGCTGTTGATCTTCAACCAAGCCGATCGACTACCGGAAGACGAGATCGCAGCCCTCGCGCGTCGTTATGATGCAATTGCGGTCTCCGCATTAGAGGGCACCGGCTTGCGGGAATTGCTGGCCAAGGCGGAAGAGTTTCTCTGGGACGATGAAGAACGCCGTCCCGGGGACGAAGAACGTTTCGTGGATCTGGCTGCTCAAGGCGGGTAGCGGTCCAGTGTAATAGGGGCGATCTCGGCCGATCCAAGGCCGAGGGCGAGTTGAGCAGCTTCAAGCAGGAGGGAAATCATGGGATTGCGTTCACGCATCGTGGGTACGGGAATGAGTGTGCCGGATCGGGTAGTGACCAATGCCGACATGACCCAGTGGATGGATACCACCGACGAGTGGATCCAGCAGCGCACGGGAATTCGCGAGCGGCGTTGGGTCGAAGATGGCCAGGGGCCGGCGGACCTCGCTCGCGACGCGACACTGGCCGCCCTCGAGCAAGCAGAGCTGGACGTTTCGGACCTCGATTGCATCCTGCTCGCCACGCTCTCCGGGGAGCACGATTTCCCGGGAACTTCCTTCTTTCTGCATGAAGCCATCGGCGCCGGGGAAATACCTTGCATCGATTTGCGCGCGCAATGCAGTGGTTTTCTCTATGCGCTGCAAATGGCCGATGCCCTGATCGTCGCCAAGCGCTATCGGCGCGTGCTCGTCGTCGGCTGCGAAGTCCACTCCACGGGGCTCGACAAGAGCACGGCGGGGCGGGACGTAACCGTCATCTTCGGCGACGGTGCTGGGGCCGTCGTGCTCGAGGCGTCCGAGAACACCGGCAACGCCGGCAAAGAAGACGGACCCGGACTGCTCGAAGTCCGCGTCCATGCCGACGGCCAACACGCAAGACGGCTTTGGACCGAAGCGCCTAGTTGCGCGACGCCTGGTCGAATCACACACGAGATGATCGACGATCGTCGCATCTTCCCGGTGATGGATGGGCGCTTCGTATTCAAGCATGCGGTCACGCGCATGCCGGAAGTGCTGCTCGAAACCCTGAGCGCGGCCAGCCTGAAGCTCGATGACATCGACCTCTTCTTGTTTCACCAGGCCAACCTGCGGATCAACGAATTCGTGGCCAACAAACTCAAGATCCCGGAAGCCAAGGTGATGAACAACATCCAACGACTGGGCAATTGTTCGGCCGGCGCGCTGCCGATCCTGCTCGCCGAGGCTTCTCGCGAGGGTCGGATCGAACCCGGTCAGCTGGTCTCGCTGACGGCCTTCGGATCTGGCTTTACCTGGGGATCCGCTGTTATTCGCTGGGGCTGAATTCCCACTCTCCGACTTCGACGCAGTGCATTATTTGATTGATTTTGTACAGATGTGCTTGAAATGGCGCACTGCATCAAGATCAACTCCCTGTTTTGGCTCATTTTTATTCGAATTTCGCCGAAAACTCTTGACGCATGACGCATCGTGTCTAAGATGCCCGTCAACACAAAACGCGCCTCATCGCGACCAGGCATTCGCCAGTCGACGCGGCGCGTCAAAGTAAGACCCTAACGATCCAGTCGCTCGACCAGCAATACCCATCAGCAAAACTCAACCCGGGACAACGCGCTCTTTCGGTCCACCAAGGGCACAAAAGACGCCGATCCCCGTACCTGAACCGGAGAACAATCATGGCCACCAAGACAGCGAAGAAGAAGACCGCCGCCAAGAGCGCCGAGTGGGATTGGGAAGATTTCCGACCCGAGTGGGCCAACGAAGGCATCGAGCGCATCAGCACCGAGCTCGAGAAATGGAACGGCAAGATCCAGAACCGAAGCGAGCAATTCCGCAAGGACAGCCAGAAGCGAATCGAAAAGGGCGTCAAGCAGGTCCAGGACGAGCTGCGCAAGGTCCCGGCCATCAAGCGTGCCGAGGAGCTTCGCACGGAGTTCGAGACCCGCGTCGAGAAGAATATCGATGCCGGCGTCGACCGTGTCTACGCCAAGCTGAAGTTGGCGCGGCTCGACGAGGTGAAGAAGCTCGAACGAAAGATTGCGCAGCTGAACAAAAAGCTCCGCACGCTCGAGAAACAGTGGGCGGCCTGAGCATCCGCTAAGCAGGACTAGAGTGAAGAGGCCCGAGCAACAATTGCTCGGGCCTCTTTGCATTCTGGATCCGCGCGCCGCTCAGGAGGATTCTTGAAATCCCTCGAGTGCCGCCGCCAATTCGTCAAGCACCCGCTGTTCTTCCTGGGTGATGCCCGCTCGCGCGTCGGCGGCGGGCCCGTCCTTGAAGTCGAGGCCATCCATCTTCGCCACGTTGACCGCCTCTGCGAGTAGTCGACTCCTGGCCTTTCGCGCGGGTCGGCTCGAACTCTCAGCCAGGGTAGTCGCCAGCAAGCGTCGCCAATGTTGGAGCGCCTCGGTCGGAGGCGCTTCATTCAGCCAACGACGCAGCGTCGAGCGACAGAATTCACTTCGCTGCCCGAGACCGAGCGACTTCGCCGCTTCCAGTACGGCCTCGCGTTCGGCGGGCGTGACGTGACCATCCGCCCAGGCCACTTCGACGAGCGGAGCCAGCGCGAGGGCAGCAATTTTTTCGATCTCTTCTTGATCGGTCGGCATGTAGGTGCTCCAGGCAACGGTCGAGAGCTGAAGCATAGCCGCCTCGGCTCATCGCGCGCCGATCGAGCGCTCCGCCTCGAGGATCTCGAGCGCCAACTCGACAGACCCCTCGGTCGACCTGAGGACCTCACGCGCGCGATCGGCTTCGACACTCCCGAGCTCCATCACGATCCTCACCGCTCGTCCACGCAACTTCCGCGAACTCGGCGAGATATGCGTCATGTGATTTCCACGAACCCGACCCATGCGCACCATGACCGAAGTCGACAGCGCGGACAGGATCATTTTCTGCACCAACCCACCCTTCATTCGCGTCGAGCCCGTCACCACCTCGGCGCCGACTCGCGGCGAGATCGAAATCTCAACGGAATCAGCAATCGGCGATCCGGGATCACAGGTGATCGCGATCGTACGCGCCCCGACCTCGACCGCCGCCTCGATCGCCCCGAGAACGAAGGGCGTCGTACCACTCGCGCTGATCCCCAACACCACATCACCGAGGGTCAGGCCGCGTTCCTGCAATTCGAGCGAGCCCGCCTCGGCATCGTCCTCCGCATTCTCGACCGCGCAACGAAGCGCGCGGTCGCCGCCCGCAATCACGCCCTGTACGATGCGGGGCGACAATCCGTAGGTCGGTGGAATCTCGGACGCATCGAGCACGCCAATCCGTCCGCTGGTGCCAGCGCCGACATTGAACCAACGGCCGCCGCCCGAGAGCGCGCAAGTCAAGATCTCGACCGCTTCCGCCATCTGTGGAAGGACCTCGCCCACCGCCGCATGCGCGACACCGTCTTCGCGGTGAATCAGACCAAGAATCTCTTCGGAGTCCATGTCATCGAGCGCTCGGGAATGCTCGAGCGACGCTTCCGTAGGACGTCCATCCGTCGTGCGACTAGCCATGCCTCTTCGTTTCGGCGCGCCCGAGCCGAACTGAAGACACCCGCACGCAGCACGATCACGATTGAGATCCTAGACTCGCCGAATGCCGTTTCACGTCGCCGATTCAACCCTCGAGAGCCTCGAATGGGGCCTTCTCGTGGAAGCGCTGCGTATGGGTTGCCGGACGCCGCAGGGTCGCGACCTGCTCTCCGAGTCCGCCGACCACAGCCTCTTCGAGGCCGACGAGAGCGCCGTTCGAACACGACTACGCGAAACGACGGAAGCGCGTGTGCTGCTCGACCGGGAGGCGATTCCGCCCCTTGGCGGCTGTGCCGATCTGGGAATGGGTCTGGCGCACGCAGAAAAGGGGGGTGTCCTCGAACCCGCACAGTTGATGGACGTGCACAGGACGCTCGAAGCCATGCACGGAACGCAACGCTATTTCGAGCATCAACGCGACAACGCCCCAACCCTGGACTTGCTCGCCCAGAGAATCGAAAGCGCTCGCGAACTCGAAACCATGATCGGCCGCTGCCTGGACGCGAATGGCGAGGTCAGCGACGCAGCCTCGCCGACACTCGCCAAGGCTCGACGTGAAGCACATCGACTGTCCGGGGATCTGCAGAACCGAATCCAACGCGCCCTGCAGCACAGCGACATCAAGCCCCATCTCTCGGACCATTTCTATACGGTCCGCGCCGGGCGCTTCGTGCTTCCCGTGAGGGCCGACTCGAAGAGTCACGTTCGTGGGATCGTTCATGATGCCTCCCGCTCCGGAACCACACTCTTTGTCGAACCGGACGGGATGGTCGAGCTGAACAATCTCCACCGTCAGGCCGAACTCACCGTCGAACGAGAGATCCTGCGCGTGCTACGCGAACTCTCCGCTGCGGTCGGTCGCGACGCCGATCGCCTGCGAACCAATCTCGAATGGATGGCCGCCCTCGACCTGGCGATCGCGCGGGGCCAACTCTCGCGCAAGATGGACGGCGTCGAACCCGAAGTGGGTCGAGACGGTGTCTTCGAACTCCCGGGCAGTCGTCATCCCCTGATCGCGGCGGATCAATGTGTCGCGAACGATCTTCGCGTCGGACAAGACTTCTCTGTGCTGCTCTTGTCGGGTCCGAACGCGGGCGGCAAGACGGTCGCACTCAAGACTTTCGCACTGTCGGCCTTGATGGTTCGCGCAGGCATGCATATCCCCGCCAACCCCGGCGCCCGGGTCGACCTGGTCGACCGCGTGCTGGCCGATATCGGGGACCATCAAAACATCCAGGAAAGCCTGTCGACTTTTTCTGCAGCCATGGCCAACCTCGCGGAGATCTTGCGCATCGCGGGTCCGAATACGCTCGTCTGCCTCGACGAAGTCGGCGTCGGCACAGATCCGTCGGAGGGCGCCGCGATCGCGCAATCCACGCTCGAATCGCTGGCGGAATCCGGCGCGCGTGTCGTGACCACGACGCATTACAACCTGCTCAAGGAAATGGCCGAGGTCGACGACCGATTCGCGAATGCCAGCGTTGAAATCGATCCGACTACGTTCGCACCCACCTACCGGGTTCGTATCGGCGCGCCCGGCGCCTCCTCGGCCACCACGGTGGCGGCACGAATGGGGTTGCCACAGCGCGTCCTCGATCGGGCCGCCGGCCTGCTCGACCGAGAAGATCGCCGCCTCGATCGCATGCTCAGCGAACTCGCATCGAGTCGCGCGCTCCTCGAAGCCGAGAAGCTCGCTGCACAGACCTTGCGCACGGAGAGCGAGCAGGCGAGAGAGGAGTACCGGACCAAACTCGCACGACTCCAGGAGCGCCGCGACAAACTTTTCGGCGACATGCGTCGCGAACTCGACGAGTCGTTTCGCGGGGCCCATTCGGAGGTCGCCCGAATCATCGCCGAGCTTCAACGCCAACCCTCGTCCCGTCGTGCGGCTTCAGCCCGCGCGCAGCTCGAAACACTCAAGGAAGAATCGCCTAACACACATCCCGTTCGGGCCCTACCCGCGGACTCAGCGCCCGGCGACGAAGCGACGACGCCGATCGATTGGCCGCGGGCGCGAATCGGAGATCCCGTCCGCGCACCGGGCGGCGGCGCGGGCCGGTTACTGACCTTGCCCGATCGGAAGGGACGCGTCAGCGTTCAAGTGGGTGGCGCGAAGATTACGATCAGCCGCGATCAACTCACAGCCGGCCAGAAGAACCAACCGGGCAGGGGCGAAGAAGCGCATCCCATCCGTCCACAGGCGTCATCGATCCCGCCGGCCCGGATCGGGGGAATCGCGGAGACCGACCTGCGCGGGATGCGTGTCGACGAAGCCTTGAGCCGCCTCGACGAAGCGGTCGATCTCGCAGCCGCCGAAGGGCGTGACGAGATCAGGGTGATCCACGGCATCGGAACCGGCGCGCTGCGAAGTGCGGTGCGCGACCATCTTCCACATTCGTATCACATTCTGGAATGGGTCGAGGCCACCCGCGACGAAGGCGGTGCCGGCGCGACGCGCGGCATACTCAAGAAGGACTAGACGACATGGGCGACGACGAGCGATCTCCCGAAGAACTACCAAAGGACGTGTCAGAAGAGTCGTCCGGCGAATTTCCGGGCGTGGACGAGTTGTTAGGCAGCTTCATGAGCGAAGCCTCGCTCTGGCCGGTGTTGGTCGCCGCGATCGCAAGCGGCGGAGCTTTCGGCGCGGCGATGCTCATCTTGACCGGAATCGACCACAACCCCTTCGCCGCCGCGGCCCTGCTTTTGATCCTCGGCATGACCATCGACGTGTTCATCCAAGCGCGGCGAAAGGCGATCTACCAAAATATTGCGAAGATGATCGGCCTGGTCTGGTGTGCGGCGATCGCTTTCGCCGCCTTGGCCATCTGGACGGGAATCGCGCTCTAGCAAGCTTTCAGCAGAGGCCGCGGGCGGTTCTCAGACCCGATCGAAGTCGCCGGCCAGCGCATTGGCGGCACGCACGCCCGATAAGCTCGCGCTCTCGAAGCCGGGGCCCGACAGGTAATCGCCGGCCCAATAGAGCCGCCGACCAAGGGCTCGCCGGTCGCGCTGAACTTTCTGGAACACGGAAAGCCGTCGGTAGCTACCCACGGCGAAGAAGGGTGCGGTCCCGCGACCCAATCGCGTCGTCAGGATGCGATCGCCAATCCCGGGCATGGCTAGTTCGAGGGAGCTCATCAAATTTTTCGCAACGACATCGTCCGCCATTTCGCGCCAACGATCGGCGAAGTCGTCCCGAGCAAGGGCCACGATCTGGCTGCGACCTTCTGGCACGCGGCCGTTCGGCTGGCCCGGCTCGATGACCATGGATGAAATCGCTGAGCCCGCACGTCTTGGCATGCGCACTTCGCAGGGCAATCCGCCCTCGACGCCTTCGATCGCAACCGAAAGCGTCGCGACCGGCCGATACTCGACGGCCTGAAAGAAATCTCGTTCGGCCGGGGTGAGCAGGGCCGCACTCACCGACGCGGCCTGTTCAGACCCCAACGCAACGACCACAGCGTCAAAGGATCGTTCGATCTGTTCGCCCGAATCGCCGACCGCTTCGATTCGAAAACCGCCCGCCGCCTCTTCGTCGATTCGAGTGACCGCCGTCCCACGCAAGATGTCGAGCCGTTCCGAAGCCGCCTGCGCCAACTCGAAGAGCGGCCGCCGAGGCAGACCCGGAGAGGCCGGGCGGCGTTCACCCATGCCCAACGATTGCATCTGCAGAAGCATCGCCACACGAGAAAGTTCTTCGACCGAATCGCCGTATTTCCCCTGGACCTCCGGGGCCAACCAGAACTCGAGATTGCCTCGACCGAAGTAGAGAACGACGTGATCTCGCATACTCCGATAGTCGAGGTCCGACGCGCGCTCGGGGAACATCGGATCGAGCAACTTCGCATAACGCGCCATCAGACGGCTCGAGCGAAGTAGCTTGGCTCGCTCCCAGATCGCGGGTCCCGGAATCCGTGCGGCGCCGCGCAGGCTCAGCCCATCGACGGGGATCGACTCGACGCCCTGCCTCAAAGTCGTCTGGAGGGGACGTAGGGGCAACAGTGAATCCTCGAGCCCCAATTCTCGAGCCCAACGAGCCAGCGATCGATCACGGCTGCCGAGTACCGGCCAGGCGTCATCCATCCAATGCCCCGCACACCACTCCCCTCGCGCTCGGCCGCCGATCTGTGTGTCCGCCTCGAAGACGGTGGCCACGAAACCACGCCGATCGAGCTCGGAGGCTGCGCGCAATCCGGCCAGGCCGCCACCTAACACGGCAACACGACGATCCAATCCGGTCGGCGAATTCATTGCCCCGCGCCCTTCGATTCCTTGGGAGCTGCCGAGCGCCCTCGCTGCGCAAAGACGGCGAGTACGTCGTGCAACGTGTCGAAGCGCAGATAGGGGTGGTCGCGCTCCTCAAGCGCCGGGGCGAGCGTATCTTTTGCGAAGGCCAGATCGGCTTCGAGTGCGCCACAGAGATCGGAGACGCGACCGTTTCCGATGTGTACACAGAATGCGTTCGGGAATTCATCGCGATAGGAAGAGATCAATCCCCGCTTGCAACTCCCCGTACCGCATCCGCAGCTTTCGCTCGGACGCCCCGATGCGATTCGCCAGCGGTCGGCTTCGTATTCGAGATGGTTGGCGTGATAGTCGAAGCGAATGTGATTCATCGCTTGGAGTCGCTCGAGATTCCAATCGAAGCCGTCGGACAGAATGCGAAAGAGGATCTTTTCGTCGGAACACCAGTCGAGCATGGCTTTCGCGCCGGGATCGAGATCGATCGACTCGAGGAATCGGTCCAAATCTTTTTCCGGGAGCGACAGGCCATCGAGCAAGGCCATCGCGTAGGACCAGGCAGTAAACTCACCCTTTTCGAAGCGCTTCCAGAGACGCTTTCGCTTCTCCGGCACGAGCGCCTGCGCGAGTGTCGAGCCGACATCCTGGACCGAGAAGGTCCCGTCGAAATCACAGAAAACCAGGAGCGGACGATCTGCTGGGATCGTGAAGTCTTTGATTTCGCTCACAGGATTCTCCAGGCCGGCAGGCCGGCAGGGTGGTCGTGCATCGTCGGCCGCCGGGAATGTGCCCCGCTCGATCGGAAATTTCTAGGCCCCTAGGGGGCAAAATGCGATTTCTGAACGACCATTCGCGACCCAATGCGCGCCAAATTGTGTCACTACCCCGTGGCGACTGCGGGAACGCTGCAGAGTGCCTGCTAGCCACTTACGCTGTTGGGAAGCAGCCCCAACCAAAAATTTGATTCTGAGTCCGTTTCAGCCCGCTAGGGGCAAATTCCCTCAACCTGGCACGGCGCTTGCTCTTCCCTAGACCGAGACACAGAAATTGGGGCGCTTCTGAGGAGCGGGCCCCCATTCCCGCGCCCGGGCCGGCTACCCCTCCCTTCGCACACTTTGTGCGAGGAGCCGGTTCGGGCGCTCTGCGTTCTCCGCCAAGAAGCGTCGCACCGGGTACTCCGACAGCGGCTTCTTCTCCTACCCTGACTTCCGATGGGGACCCCAAAATCGAAGTCTCGCGCCGCCAATCGCTCGGCGGGCCAATCCAGTACGCCAATCTTGCCGCAACCCAAGCGCCTAACACGGCGATCGGGAGCCTTCCAGCTCCACTCGGGAATGGCCATCATGCTGCCGGCGGAATCGGGCGTACTCGATCACAAGCTGCTTCTGGCCGCAACGCAAGCGCGACGCGAAATTTTCGAGCGAACCGGCCTGACCCTCGACATCGAACGTCCACGCCATCCCAAGACCGACCCGCCCGGCGTGATCTGCCGGCTCGACCGAAGCGCCGCCCTCTCGCCACGAGCGGCCACCGCCCGGGATGCCTACCGGCTCGAGATTCGATCCAAGGGCGTCATCATTTCTGCACCGACTAGCGACGGACTCCGCCACGGCCTGCAGACATTTTGCCAACTGGTCACGAGATCGGCACGCGTTGACGCCGTCGATATACACGACCAACCCGATTTTCGGGATCGCGGCATCATGCTCGATGTCTCACGCGGAAAAGTTCCCACGCGAAAAACACTCGAGGATTTGATCGACTTCTGTTCGCGATTGCGGCTGAACGTCTTGATGCTCTACGTCGAACATACATTCGATTTCCGGCGGCATCCTGAAATTGGCGAGGGTGCAAGCCCCCTCGACGCCGAAACCCTTCTCGCACTCGACGCCTATGCCGGGGATCGCGGAGTCGAACTCATCCCGTGTCTGCAATCCCTGGGGCATATGGAGCGCCTTCTGGCGATCGATCGATATGCGCCGCTCGCCGAAAGCGACCGCCTTTGGTCGCTGTCGCCCAGCAATCCCGGGACCTATGCGCTGCTCGAAGATCTCTACGACGAATTTCTGCCGCTCTTCGCGTCCAAACGATTCAACGCCAACTGCGACGAACCCTTCGATCTCGGTCGCGGACAATCGGCCGAACGCGCCCCGCGAAAGAGCCCGGGGCGGCTCTTCGCAGATCACGTCCAGAAGCTCCACAAGCTGTCGTCGCGCCGCGACAAACAACTGATGGTCTGGGCGGACTTCGCTCACCGTCATCCCGACGAACTCGCTCGCGTCGATCGAAGTGTCGTGTTGATCGACTGGTGGTACGAGGAGTCCTTCGATGCAGATCGGCTCGGGAAGCTTCGCCGCAAAGGCTTCGAGGTCTGGGCCAGTCCGGGGACGTCGACCTGGAATTGCCTCTTTCCTCGTGTCGCAAATAGCATGGGCAATATTGCCCGGTGGAGCGCGGCCGGCCGTCGACACGGCGCGACGGGACTACTCAATACGGATTGGGGCGATTTCGGCCACTACAACGCGCTCGGCGTGTCCTTGCACAGCTATGCCTGGGGCGCTCAACACGGCTGGTCCGGCGACCTCGACACGAGATCCTTCGATCGAGCCTTCGGGCTTCGTGTCTTTTCCGAAAGCGACAGATCCGAAAGCGGCAGAGGGATTGGGGCGCTCTATCGCAGGCTTGGCGACATCCATGAGGCGGGCTTTCCGGTCGCCAACGGCTCGGCGTTGCAATACCTCTACTTCGATGCCGTCGGCGCGAGTTTTTTCTTGCAACATGGCCAACGACGGGCGCTCGAAGGCAGCTTGCGCAAGCTCACGCCGATCCTCCGGGCCATTCGCCGCGCTGGGTACGCCAAATCCGAAGACCACTTCATTGGGCTGGCGCGACAGGAGATCGCCTGGGCCGCGGATGCCACGCGACTCGCGATCGACAAAGGACTCGCCGCCATCGAGTACAACCGCTGGCGAGCGCAAGGCAAGCAGCTGTCGTCCCCTGCCCGACGTCGCCTCGCAAAACGATTCGATCAGCTGGCCGACGAACAGGCCGAACAACTCGAAAGGCTGAAATCCTTGTGGTTGGCGCGAAGCGAGATTTCAGACTTCAAGTCCACACAAAAGCGGCTGCGCCGGTCGATTGCAGGATTGCGCACGGCGGCTCGCCGTTTGAGAAAAAACCTGCCGCCACGGCCGCCGAAGGAAGTGAATCTCGACATGCTCACGATCTACGATCACGTTCGCCGCGAAATGGGCATGCGCCCACGTTAGGCCGCGCCCGGAGCGAAGCCAGGGTAGACACAGGCTACGGCACGACCTCTACCCGACTCGGTCATTCTCTGCGGCAGGCAGCCGCCGGCACATCATGACGCGCTTGGCGGGATCGAGTCCGATCTGCTCTTCGTGTACTCGAAGCGCTCGCAGCCCCGAACTCAAGTCCGCTTCGGGGATTGCCTCGAAGCCCAGACGCGAATAGAAGTGCGCGTTCCAGGCAACGTCACGAAACGTCGACAGCGTGATCTGATCGCTGCCCCGCGCGCGGGCCCAATCGCAGCCGGCCAGCGCCAATCGGCGCCCGATGCCTCGGCGGCCGAATTCGGGCTCGACGTCGAGTTCCTCGAGGTGAGCGTGACCATCCACCCATGTCAGATGGGCAAAGCCAAGAACGCGATCGCTTTCGTCGGCCGCATCACGGGCAACGAAAACGCGATCGTCTTTCTGCGCTGCCCGGTAGACACTCGCCTCCGTCGGATCCGCCGCCAGCTCGGCCGAGACATCCTTCTGCGAGAAGAGCGCGGCCGCCCGCTCTTCGATCCCAGGAAGCGCGTCCGCCTCGCCGGGTCGAGCAAGCTCGATCGTCACCTTCCCAATACCGACCCGGCTCGGACCAAGAACCCGCCTAGCGACGCCAGCCATGTAGACGGAACCGGCTACACAAAGCCGAAGCGACGAAGAGAGTTCGTCCCGCGCACGCCGCACCGCGGTTTCGGGATCCTCGACGACCTCGACGATCGTTTCCGGCGAATGCGCACGAACAGCCATCGCCAGAGCATCGACGTCGACCGAACGCAGGGGATTGGCGCGCGTCAACCAGACGCGATGCGTGCGAGGGAGCAACGCGTCGAGCAGCGCACCGAGATTCTTGTCGCCCGAGACCGAAAGGACCAAGTCAATGCCCTTGGGCGCAAGTGTTTCGAGCGTGCTGCCAAGAACGCGTGCCGATTCGGCCGTATGCGCGGCGTCGACGATGACTTCGGAATCGTTCTCGAGCACTTCGATGCGCCCCGGCAATTTGCAACGAGCGAGCCTATCTCGTATTGCGGCCCGCATCGCGTCATCCGAATGGACACCCAGCGCTCGGACACACGCAATCGCCAAGCCCGCGTTCTCGACCGCGGCGGGACCGGGCATTCGAATGGCCGTCTCGATTTCGAAGGCTCGACCCGCAGATCGATCGGCGGTGAAACGAAACGCATTCACGATCGCGCCACTGGATGCCTGTGACTGCGCTTCGTGCGCGGACGGCAGACACGATTCGATCAAGAAATGCTCGCCGCGAGCGATCATCGGAGCGCCAACCTCCTCCGCACGCGCCCGGACGACGCGCGCCGCATCCGCTCGCAGCGCACCGACGACGACCGGAATCCCGGGCTTCAAGATTCCAGCCTTTTCCCCAGCGATTTCGGCTTCGGTCTCCCCGAGTTGCTCCGTATGCTCGAGTTCGATGCTCGTCACACAGGTCACCGCCGGGCGACAGGCATTTGTGGAATCCAGACGACCACCGAGGCCGACCTCGATCACGGCGCGATCAACCTCCGCCTCGGCGAAGAGCAAGTACGCCACCGCGGTCGTGGCATCAAAGAAGCTGGGAAGCGTCTCGGGTGGGCCAGTCCGCAAGTCCTCGACGATTGGGCGCACGCGTCGAACGGCCGAGACCAGCCGCTCGGGGGAAACCGGATCGCCGTCAATGCGAAAGCGCTCGACCCAACTTTCGAGATGGGGGGACGTAAAGGTGCCCACCCTCTCGCCTAATGAGAGCAGGATCGACTCCGCGAAGAGACAGGTCGACCCCTTGCCCTTGGAACCCGCGACATGAATGATCGAGAGTGTTTGCTCCGGGCGGCCCAATCCTTCGAGCAGCGCGTGGATCGGCTGGAGATCGAGCCGCGCATAGGAAAAGCCCGGGCGCCGCTCGTGATTGATCAGGCTTTCGAGATAGTTCGATGCATCATCGAGTGTCTTCATCGGCGGTCGTTCCGATCCAATGCGGCCGCGCGGAACGGGGCCAACCGCACAAAGCGGCGGCGCGATTCTAGGAATTCGCGAAAGGAGGCTCAATAGTTCGTAGCCAAATGAAAATCGGGCGCGATCCGAAGATCACGCCCGATTCATTTTTCGCTTCGCATGAACGGCAACTATGCCTGCGACACCCGCTACAGACGCCGCACGTTAGACGCTGTCGCAGCGACCGCGCTGCTCGCGCGGCTGGCCGGCTACTGAAGCATGTACTTCTGTCGCTCGCGGTAGGCCTTGAGCGCCGGGCTGGTCGATTCAACCGAGGGGTAGAAGTACTTGACCGCGTGTCCGCATTCCTGGCACACGCGATAACAGAACTTGAAGCCCTCGACCTCGCGGATCGAGCCCACGTCGACTCGACTGGCGTCCGTGCAGCAGCTCGAGGCGCGCGGCGGAGAGACGATCCGACGGGGGTACTGATTCTTCGGGGACTCCGATTCCGAGTATTCGATGATGTTCTTGGTCAGCCGATGTGACCGTTCTTCGGAACTCTTCTTTCGGATGTTGCTGCCAATTCTTCTCAACTGTT
>CAZMFM010000010.1:0-11993 GCA_964565565.1 uncultured Spirochaetaceae bacterium
CATCACCGAAGCGGCCTGGGCGCGCACGACGCAGCGCTTGAAATGCGGCAGATAGACTTCGTGCAGGGTTCGGGGATCGATCTCCGCGCTGAGATCGAAACGCGTGTTCTCGAGATTGTTCAGGGCCAAATGCTTCGGGCTCGTAAGGACGTGGTTTTGGGCACCGGAAATAAAGGCAAAACCCATCGCCCCGGTCAGATGCGGGTCTTCGGAATAGGTCTCTTGAGCGCGGCCCCAACCCGGATGGCGCAAAAGATTGATCGTCGGGGCGAGCAGGACATTGCCCCCTTTGGCCGCGACCTCGAGCCCGATTGCCTGACCGACACGACGTTCGAGATCGACATCGAAGGTCGCGGCTCGCGCGATCGCAACCGGAAAGGCGGTGGCGAGGCCCGTACGCGCGCCGCGCGGTCCATCGACCATCTTCCAGGGTGCCAGCCCGAGCGATTCATCCCCGCCCGCATAGAAGAGCCCGTCGATCGGCTTTGGCTGACGCCCGCGAATCTCGTTGCGCAACTGCGTCGGCGTCATCTTCGCAATCAATGCATCGGTTTCACGCGCGACCTTTTCATGATCGATCCCCAGCGCGAAGTTGCCAGCCGAGATCGCCTCTTCATCGAAGGCCTTGATTCGTTTTGCCTGATCAGAACTCATCGCATTTCTCCAGCCACTCGTTACCCAGGCGGGCCAGGATAGCCCCGAGAGACCCCATTCCGACCAACCTCGGATCGATCTTCTTTTTCCCGCCGGCGCCCCCGGCCGGGATCGATCATGGTTAGCCTTCGCCAACCAGCCAGCTAGGATGAATCAATCGATGAAGCTCTACCAGACCTATCTCTCGCCCTTCCCGACGCGCGTCCGCCTGATGCTTTATGCGAAGGGAATCGATGCCGAGATCGTGATGCCGCCGGGCTTTCACGGCGATACGACACCCAAGGGAGAATACGAAGACGTCAACCCGCTCGGCCGCGTGCCGACGCTGGTGCTCGACGACGGAACGGCTCTGCCCGAGTCGGAGGTGATCTGCGAATACCTGGAGGACGCCTACCCCGACCCGCCGATGCATCCGGCCGATCCCGTCGCCCGGGCGCGTATGCGGTTGCTATCGCGCTTGAGTGACATCTACCTGGTGATGGCCATGGTGCCGCTCTTTTCAATCATGGAGCTGCCGCCCAAGGATTGGCCCAAGGACAAGATTCGCCGCGCTCTCGACGAGATCGCGATCGCCCTCGGCTACATCGAGGAATTCATTGGCGAAGAAGGTTATGCGGTCGGCCCATCGCTGAGCCAGGCCGATGGCGCGCTCATCCCCATGCTTCTATTGGTCGCAGAATGGCTTCCCATTTTCCGTGGTCCGGCACCGCTCTTGGATGCGCTGCCGAAGACCCGGAAATATTGGCAAGCCATCGCCTCGGATCCGATCGCGGAACGACTGATCGGCGAGACCCGCGAAGCCTTGCTGGCTTCGATGGGCGGCCGTTGACTCGAACGGTTACCGCCCCCGTATCAACGAGCCACGACCCGTGTTCAGGTCGCGGCTCTCGGGCCTGCGTTCTCGGTCCTCAGCGCTCGAGGCTCAGCGATCAGCCTCCGGCCATGCGAGCCTTCAGCCCCTCCATCATCTCTTCATGCACGCGCGCGCAATGTTCATCCTTCAAGATCGCCTGCCAATAGGCGACCAACTTGGGGGTCGCCTCGAGGGGCGTCGTCATCCCGAATGCCGGAAGGATATTCACGGTCACGAAGAGCGCGGGAACCAACGCACAATCCGCCAGCGTCAGGCGATCGCCCAGGGCATAGCGGCCACCATCGTATCCGGCGTCCGCCATGGTCGTCTCCAAGAGAGCGAAATGCTTCTTCAATCGAGCGACCTCATCATCGACCACACTCTGTACCCGATCTTTGGGATTCATCATCGGAAGCAAGACGAAGAGCGGACCGAGAAGATAGAAGTCAGCGATCTGGGAAATCTGACGAGCCTGTGCTCGTTCGAAATCGTCGGCCGGCCGAAGCGATGGCGACGGAAAGTGATCTTCCAGATACTCACAGATCACACTCGACTCCCCGAGCACTCGGCCGTCGACCTCGAGGGCTGGAATCTTGCCTGATCGGTTGATCTCCTTGAATTCATCGCTAGCGAGGCCGCCCGGGGGTTCGACGTACTCCATTCCTTCGATGCCCTTGGCGTAGATTTGAATCCGACATCGAGAGGCATAGGGGGAAAGGTTGGACTGATAGAGTTTCATTGTATTTTCCTTTGATGGTTGCGAAGCCAGACCCTAGCGCTCACGGCTCCGTCGAGGGCTGAGCGGCACCGAAAATGGGGGTGCAAGATCGACCAAATGGAGAGACCCGTTGCCCCGACCCCGAAGCGCACAACGCCACATCGTTCTCTACTCCGGGGGGCAGGAGCGCCGTAATGCGCTGATCCACGAAAGCCTGCTGACGCTTGCGCTCAGGCGTTCGGCAAAGCGTTCCCGAAGCAAGATTCGCATGACCTACGTCGCCTTCACCGCGGACGGTGCCGCACATTATTACCGTCGCTTCGAGCGGCGATACAAGCCGTTCGGGGGCACCGATTTCCATTGCCTGGCCGCCGACGACCCCGCCTTCGCGCGACCGGGCCCGGATCGACTGAAAGCGGCGAAGATCCTGCTCGCGAGCGATGTCGTCTATCTCTCCGGCGGAAATACCTTTCACTTCCTGTTCCATCTGCGCCGCGCTGGCTTGATCGGCACGCTGCGCCAATTCGCCAACCGCGGCGGCGTCCTGGCGGGCCTATCGGCGGGCGCGATCCTGGCCACACCGAATATCGGCTTGGCCGCCTACCCGCCCTTTGATCGCGACGACAACGACATCGAGCTTGCCGAATCGCGTTGGGGGGCCCTTGATCTGGTCGATTTCGAATTTTTTCCCCATTTCAGGAACTCGCGAAAAGTCCGCGACGCCCTGCTCCGCTACTCGGAGGGTTCGAAGTTCCCCCTCTACGCCTGCCGGGACGGCTCCGGAATCATCGTCGAAGGCGACCGATTCACGGCCCATGGCGACGTATGGCTCTTCGACCGGGGACAGGAGCGAAAAATTACTGGCTAGATTGGCTCTGCCCCTGGGCCGCCAGGCGGCTAAGCTCTCGACTCGCTGAAAATGGAACGGCGACCCGCCAGAAACCTGGGCGTTGATTTCCGCGGACTTTTCCTCCGCATCCTCTGCATCGAATTCAGGAGAAAGAACATGCGCGAAGCTGTCATCGTATCAACCGCTCGGACCGGATTGGCCAAATCCCACCGCGGCGGATTCAACAACACGGGCGGTGTCGCCATGGCCGGCCACGCAATCCAGCACTCGATCGAGCGCGCGGGCATCGACCCGGCCGAAGTCGAGGAAGTCGTCCTCGGTTGCGGAACGCCGCAGGGAACCACCGGCAACAACGTCGGCCGACTCGCCGCAATGAAGGCCGGCTGCCCGATCGAAACCACAGGCGTGACCGTTAGTCGCCATTGCTCGTCAGGCTTGAACGCCATCGCAACAGCCGCCGGCCGTATCATCGTCGACGGCTGTCCGGTCGTGGTCGGCGCCGGGGTCGAATCGATCACGCATAGCATGACGGGTTCAGGCTTTACCTTGCAAGTCGACAAACCACTCGCCGAGCAATACCCGGGACTGTGGATGCCGATGATCGAAACCGCGGACATCGTCGCCGAGCGCTACAAGGTCTCGCGCGAGTACCAGGACGAGTATTCGCTCGAGAGTCAGAAGCGAACCGCAGCCGCACAGGACGCCGGACTCTTCGACGACGAGATCGTCCCGATGGACACGCGAATGATGGTCAAGGACAAGGAGAGCGGCGAGATTTCGGAAGTCGACTACACCGTCACGAAGGACGAGTGCAACCGACCCACCACGACCCTCGAAGCCTTGTCGGGTCTCAAGCCCATCCGTGGCGAGGATCAGTTCATCACCGCTGGCAACGCTTCGCAGCTCTCGGACGGGGCCGCTTCGGTGGTCATGATGGAAGCCGGAGAGGCCAAGAGCCGAGGCATCGAGCCGCTCGGCGCCTTCCGTGGCTTCGCTGTGGCCGGCTGTCAGCCGGACGAGATGGGCATCGGACCGATCTACGCCGTGCCGCGGCTACTCGACCGCGCCGGACTCCGCGTAGACGACATCGACTTGTGGGAACTGAACGAAGCCTTCGCAAGCCAATGCCTCTACTCCCGGGACACTCTCGGAATCGACCCGGCGAAATACAACGTCAATGGCGGCTCGATCTCGATCGGCCATCCCTTCGGTATGACCGGGGCACGATGCGTCGGTCATATCCTGCTCGAAGGCAAGCGACGCAAGGCCAAATGGGGCGTCGTCACGATGTGCATCGGCGGCGGACAAGGCGCAGCCGGGCTCTTCGAAATCTTCTAGCACCAACACTCACGAACCAGGCTGAACACGCCCGCATCGATCACTCGGTGCGGGCGTTCTTCGTTGCGCTCGCGCGGGCTCTTTCCTTGTCGGCCTTGGCCTGCTTCTTGGCCTTCATCTCCTTCTTCGACTTGCCCGGAGCCGCCTGCTTGGTGGACTTTCCGCCCTCGGCCGAAGCGGCGCTTCCACTCGCTTCGCTGCGTGCCTCGCGCTTCGAGTCGCGCGCCCGACGCAGGACTTCCGCTGCATCGAGATGGTCATCGCCGGCCCGCGCCAGATACTCGTCATAGGTTCCGGCGAAATCCTGTACCCCTTCCGGCGTGATCTCAACCACACGCGTCGCGAGTTCGTTCACGAACCATCGATCATGGCTCACGAAGATCAACGTCCCATCGTAAGCCCTGATCGCTTCGACCAGGGCATCGATCGCTTCGAGATCCAGGTGATTGGTCGGTTCATCGAGAATCAACACGTTCGGCTTTTCGACCGCCTGTCGCGCGAACATCAAACGTGCCGCCTCTCCGCCCGAAAGTGCCGAGAGCTTCTTCTTGCTCTCGTCCCCGGAAAAGAGCACCGCCGCGAGCTGACCCTTCACGAAGCCGATGCCCTGCGCGGGACAGAAATGACCGAGCCAATCGTCGAGACTCTGCTTGGCCGAACCGATTTGTTCCTTGTGATCCTGGGCCACATAGCCGGGATGGGTTTCGTAGCCCCATTCCACGCTGCCCTCATCCGCGGCGATCTCCCCCATCATGACCTTGAGCAACGTCGATTTGCCGATGCCATTGGGACCAATGATGGCGATGCGGTCGCCGCGCCGAACGGTCAGGTCTACGCCGTCGAGTACGATGTTGTCACCATAGAGCTTGCTGATGCCCTTGAACTCGACGACCTGCTTGCCGCTCGGGCGTTTCTGTAGGAAGCGAAATTTCGGGTAGCGACGAGAGCTCTCGGGCAAGGTCTTGATATCGATCCGATCGATCGCCTTGAGCTTGCTCTGCGCTTGCCTGGCCTTGGACGCTTTGGCACGAAAGCGTTCGACGAAAGCCTTGTGATTGGCAATCTCCGCTTCCTGCTTTTCGATCTCCGCTTCGCGGCGTTCTCGCTCGTCGCGCTTCGAGCGAACGAATCGAGCGTAGTTGCCCGGATAGGCCTTGATCGTTTCGTAGTCGACATCAACGATCGTCGTCGCCACGGTGTCGAGGAAGCGATGATCGTGGGAGATCAAGAGCGCCGCACCCTTGAAGCCGTCCAGGAATTGTTCCAACCAACGGATCGAGAGAATGTCGAGATGGTTGGTTGGCTCGTCGAGCAGCAAAGCATCCGGTTCCGATGCCAGGACCTGGGCCAACAAGACACGAAGCTTGAAACCACCCGAGAGCGTCGACAGTGGCTGTTCGTGTACGGCCGTCGCGATGCCGAGTCCCTCGAGAATCTCCCCCGCGCGTGCCTCGAGGCCATAGCCATCACCCTGAATGATGATCTCTTCGAGTTCGGCATAACGGTCGCCATCGAAATAGTCTTCGGCGGCCGCGAGAATCTTCTCCTTCTCGGCCATGGCTTGCCAGAGCACGCGATTGCCCATCATCACGACATCGAGAATACGCACATCCTCGTATTCAAAATGGTCCTGCTTGAGAACCCCCAACACCGCACGCTTGGGAATCGAAAGCTCACCCCCGCTCGCGCTCTCCTCGCCACAGAGGATCTTGAGCAGCGTCGACTTCCCGCAGCCATTCGCGCCGACGATCCCGTACCGCTCGCCGCGGTTGAATTGGAGGGAGACGCCTTCGAAAAGCGTCTGGTCTCCGTAGTATTTCGAGAGATTCGACAGGGAAATCATGAATTCGACCACGGGCTCCGACTGGGATGGGCGCCTACCTTAGCGGACGTCGGGCCGAACTGCGCTTCAGCCACTCGCACGCAAGAAAGCGGCAATCGAGCGGTCGTGAAGCGGCCTCATAATCGTCGCCTCGACCAAACAAGAACGATCGTCCACGCTTTGCCGGGGGCGCTCGAATCGCCCGCCGAACGGAGCCCCTGAATGAGACCCACGTCTGCGCCGAATGCCATGAACCCTCACGACCTCATCGGGCGCCTGCGGTCCTTAACTTTCAGGGCTTGCCTCATGACCGCCCTGCTCGCCACGCTCGGCGGATGCGCAGAGCGTGGCCGTTCAGCGCCTCGCATCGATCGCCAGGGCCGAGCGACTTCCGACAGGCGCGACGATTCGATTCGCGTGGCGACGGCCAATCTTTGGGGCGTCTCGGTCCTTGGTCTCGACTGGGCAGACGAGATCGATATTCGCTTTGCCGAAATGGCCGAGCGTTTGGGAGCGAACGAGCCCCGTCTCGACCTCGTCCTGATCCAAGAAGCCTGGAAAGACAGTGCCCGGCGTTCGATGCTCGCACATCCGGGGGTCATCAAGAATTTTCCCCATCGTGTCGACGCGCTCGAGCAACCGGGCGGCAGTGGCCTCGTCGTGCTCTCGCGATTCCCGATCGAGCGAGCCGAGTTTCACCGCTTCGAGGAACAGGGTCGATGCTACAAATTCTGGGAGGGCGATTGCCTTTCCGGGAAAGGCGTGCTGGCCGTTCAGGTACTGATCGAGGATCAACTCCTCTGGGTTGGCAGCACCCACCTCATCGCCTGTTATGCGAACGACGAGGACGCCGAAACCGACTGCGACCAACACGATCCGAATGGCGACGTCCGCTGGAGCCAACTCGTCGAAGCGCGAAGATTCATGGAGGACCTGAGCGGCCGAGCGCCCAGCCTTCTCGGGGGAGATTTCAATCTCACGCGTTCGTCTCGCTACTACCCGGGCATGACTAGCCGGACGATCCCCCATGATCCACCTCTCATGCCCGGTGCGGAGGCGAAGGCGAAGGCGGACACGGTCTTGGACGAATCGAGCAAGCACAACGATCATGGCTGGACCGAGTCCGGCGATCAAGAGTTCGTCGCACAACGCATCGACTATCTCTGGACGCGTCCAGGCGACCGGCTGCGCTGGCGGGCTCGCGGCCCGACACAACGCATCTTCACGGAACTAATCGATATCCCCTCCGGCGAGTCGATCCCAATCTCAGACCATCCGATTCTCGCAGTCTCCTTCTGCCTGGCTGAAACGCCGGATGGCTCCGAGTCGACGATTTGCGAGGGCCTGTGAGGATGGGCGAGAATCCGATCATGTCGATCGATCTTCGCACCCGCCTCGATTCAGAACAGCCTTCCATTGAAGCCGCGCCCTTCTTTCGCGACACGCTGCCTGACCTCTTCGACGCTAGGCAATCCTTGATTGCCCCGGCTGGCGCGGCCCTTCCCCTGAAGGACTTTTGCATCGAAGTCGACTCGGAACCGTGGACGCTTTCATGGCAACTCGATCGCGCCACCATTCGCCCGGGCCATTCCGGCACCGCGCGCGTTCGCCTCAGCCAGCAACAACTGAGCGACATCGCGAGCGACCAACTGACCCCCATCGCCCTGATGAGCAACGCCATCCTGGACATGCCCGAGGGCGGTCTGCCCGATTTCCTGAATTGGTGGCTGATTCTTCGTGGCGCCCTTGATCGGCGACGCGTCTATACAAACGGCGACGTCGATTTGGCGAGCGATCGCGTTCGCAGCTTTACCTGCGATGACGACGACGACGCGATGCGGCTCTATCTCGAAGAGTTCGGCTACCTCCATCTGCGAAATGTGTTCAAAGAGCATGAGATGACGGCGGTCGCTGCCGACTTCGAACTCGCCGCGCCTCACTACCGACCCGGTGACGTCAAGGCGTGGTACGCAACGACCCAGGACGAGCGGCAACATCTCGTGCGAATGGAGGGCTTTGATCGCTACTCCGAGACGACGGCGGAATTGCTGCGAGACGACCGATTCCAACGCATCGGTCGCATCCCGAATTGCGCGATGATCACGGCTCGAGAGCCGGGCCGGAGGGCGGCCGCGCTCGAGAAGCCGATCGGCGTCGTCCAGGGAATCTCCGACCTGCCCTGGCACAAGGACTGTAGTCTCGGCCGACACGCCTACGAATGTTGTTCGCTCACGGTGGGTCTTTCGGTCACGGGTGCAGACGCCCAATCCGGACAACTTCACGTGCTCCCGGGATCCCACCGGGCGCTGATCTGGCCGGCGCCCTGCATCCAACCGGGCCTCGACCTCCAGCCACTCCCTCTACCGACCGAGACCGGAGACGTGACCATCCACCTCAGCTGCACGCAACATAGGAGTCAGGCACCCGTGACTCGGCCGCGCAAGGTCGTCTACGCCGACTTCAGTCAGACTCTCGCCGAGCCCGAACGCGCGGCCGCCAATCGCGCGCGTATCGACGACGTGCGAGGCAAGACGCATACCTCCGTCTCTCAGGAACCCGCCTACCGGGCGTCCCAAGAACGCTAGCTCCGATACAGGATCATCTGCGTACAGCGAAAGAGCGCGATCGTCTTCTCGCTCGCGAGATTGCTGACCTCGACATCCCACACCTGGGTCGTCCGGCCGACGTGGACCGGACGTGCGCGACCGAAGACGACTTCCCCTTCGCGCGCGCTACCGAGGAAGTTCGTTTTCAACTCGATCGTCGTGAAGCTCGCCTTTTCGAAATCGACGTGCTGGCCGACCCCCGCCGAACACAACCAATCCGCCAGCGTGATCACGACCGGCGCCCAGAGAAAACCGGTCCCGGCAACGACCGGCTCCGTCACCTCGAATTGCCCCGTCACCTCCTCGGGCGTGCAGGTCAGGATCTCTACGCCGACCAGGCCGGGATGTTTGGTCGAAGCGAATTCATTCAGGCTTTCGACATGATCTTGAACGTCCTGGTTGGTCATACCGCTTCTCCAATGCCACAATCCGCTCAAATATTTCATCGAGCACACGCGCCGCCGGAGGCGGCTGGAGTGTGAAGCTTGCACCAGAAAACAGGAGCTGACTACGGTCAATGGCGGTCGACGGCGGTGGACGGCGACTTGACGACGGGGAACATCACGGCACTCGGCCGCATAGCGACCTCTAGGCCATGAATTGCCCGCCGTTTACATTGAGGACATGACCCGTAACAAAGGCCGAATCCTCCGAGGCGAGGTAGACGGCGGCAGCGCTCACGTCCCCGACTTCGCCGATGCGAGCCAGCGGAAGCGAATCCGCAATCTGCGCTTCGTCGTCACCCGTCAAGAGATGTTCGATCATCTCCGTTCGGATGAATCCTGGCGAGATCGCGTTCACCCGGACACCCATCGGTCCCAGGATGCGCGCACAAGACTTGGTCAGGGCAATCACAGCCGCCTTCGACGCCGAATAATGCGGCGCCTTTGGGCCTCCAAATTGACCACCCACGGAGGCGATATTGATCACTGCGCCAGAGGACGTCGCTTGAAAACGCTTGGCCGCGGCCTGGGTGCAGAAGAAGACACCCTTCAAATTCGTATCGACGGTTCGCTGGTAGCTCTCTTCGCTGATCTCGAGAAAGGGTTCCTGGGCGAGATAACCGGCATTGTTGACCAATAGATCGAGGCTGCCCAGTTGGCGGTCGACGATGTCGAAGAGGCGATCGATGCTAGCCAGGCTCGTCACATCCAGCGCTTCGCAGAGCACACCACCGATTTCGTCTGCCAGCTCCGCGGCCTGATTCGCTTCCCTGTGATAGGTGATCACCACCCGCGCACCTTCCGCCGCGAAGGCGCGTGCGATCCCGGCGCCGATCCCGCGCGCGGAACCCGTGACCACGGCGACGCGCCCTGCCAGACGACGATTTGAGATCTGGGCCATTAGAAGGAGAGAATCCGCTCGGCAATACTCGCCCCGTCGAGCCCGTAGATCGCTTCGAGCTCGGCGTTGCTGCCCGCTTCGATGAACGCTGTGGGGAGCCCGATCTGGAGCAGCTCCTTGTCGTTCTTCTTTCGTGAGAAGAGCAGCGCGGACAGCGTCGCCCCGATCCCACCGTCGAGAACGGCCTCCTCGACTGTGACGACCCGGGCATAGGGCTCGAGTCGCTCCATCAAGGCGTTCTCGGGAAGAGGCTTCAGCTGTCGCAAGTTGATCACCGTCGCGGACAGCCCCTTGGATTCCAGAATTTCGGCCGCGTCGAGACAGGCGCGCACCTTGTTTCCCACCGCCACCAGGGCGACATCCGAGCCCTCGCGGACCAGCTCGGGCTCGAGCACGCTCGCACCCGACGCCGCAACTTCGGCATCAATCGAATCGACGGGCCCGTAGGGCATCATCACGAGCACGGGACCTTGGATTCCCTCGAGGATCTCTCTCACCATGGCCTGCGCTTCCCAACGATCCTTGGGATAGAAGATCTTGAGGTTCGGAATCGGCCGCAAATAGGCGATGTCGTAGATGCCGTGATGCGTCGGATTGTCATAGCCACTGAAACCGCTGCGATAGGAAAGCATCAGACACGGCCGGTTGGCGAAGGCCACATCGTGGATGATCTGGTCGAAGGCACGCTGCAAGAACGTCGACTGATAGGCGATAATGGGCAGTGTGCCCGCAAGGGAAAAGCCCACGCACATCGACAACGCGTGTTGCTCTTCCATCCCAGGATCGAAACATCGATCGGGGTATTTCTCAAAGAGCCCAGCGAGTCCCGTCGCATAAAGCGTCGAAGGTGTAATGCAGACCGTATCCGCATGACCGGACATATATTCATCCAGCACTTCGGCGACGACATCGGGATAGCCGGGAACAGACGTTGCCGCTTCCCGGGGTGCACCCGTGTCCGGGTCGAAGGGGAATGAAAAATGGAGTCGAAAGGGATGCTCGTCTGCGGGGGCCCAGCCCTTGCCCTTGACCGTTCGGGCATGGATGACCGCCAGGCCCTCAACTTCCTTTGCGGCCTCGAACGCATCCGTGAGCTCACCGATCGAGTGTCCATCGATCGGTCCGAAATACTGAGCACCCAGGCTCTCGAAGAAGTTCCGTGCCCGCCCGCCGGTGTCGCGCAACGCTTCATGAAGCCCACCGAAACCGGGACTGATCGCATAGCCATTGTCGTTGACGACCACGATCAAGCGCGTGTCTTCGACGACCGCGTGATTGAAGGCCTCGAGTGAGAGACCTTCAACGAACGCACTGTCTCCGACCGTCGCCACGACGTGGGACTCATCGCCCGAAAGCTTCTTTGCGAGCGCCAGGCCCAGACCGACCGAGATCGCGGTCCCCGCATGGGAGGACTCGATCAAGTCATGTCGACTCTCCGTCGGCGTGAGAAAACGATTCATTCCGCCATATCGGTTGAGGGTCGAAAAGAGCTGCGCACGTCCCGTCAGGAGCTTGTGCGTGTAGCCTTGATGGCCGGTGTCGAAGAGCAGCTGATCCGTCGGCGAGTCGAAACACGCGTGCAGCGCGATCGAGAGTTCGATGGTTCCCAGGTTGGCGCCGATATGTCCGCCGGTTCGAGAGATATTGTCGAGCAAGAAGTGGCGTACCTGCGTCGCGAGATCCTCGAGATCGGCCAGGCTGGCGTCGCGTAGGGAGGACCCGTCCTCGAGGCGCATGAGATCGATGCGATCTGCTTTCTCGCGCGTATCAACGGGCGCTTCGCCGCGTGCTTGCGTTTCGGCTCGTAC